>JALJPB010000048.1 GCA_022969175.1 Colwellia sp.
TTTTTATTGCTCTCTATCTGTAATTTCAAAAGAAGGGCATCCGCATATTTCACCTATTGGAAGCGTTTATTTAACAAATGAAGAAAGTGGTTATTTTATTGAAATGTTCACTAAAAGCTTTGGTGATCAAGTTGATAATAAAGCCTGCATTATGGCCGTGAACACTTCACCTGTTTTTTGGTTGAAGTCATTGTTTTCGGGAAAATTCGCAACTCCACCGGCAACAAGGTTATTAGTAACTATAAAAGAAAGAAGAAAAATATCAGAAGAAGAAACAGCTCATTTTCGAAAAAGAGTAAAACTATTTCGAAGACTTAATGGTTACAAACACATGTGGTCATCAGCGCGGTATGTTCGACCATTTACCGTTGATAAGGTTATCCCTGTTTCTATTGGGAAAATGACTAAACATTTAACTTGAATGACTTTGTTCTAATGAA
Organism: Colwellia sp.; assembly: GCA_022969175.1. GTDB lineage: Bacteria > Pseudomonadota > Gammaproteobacteria > Enterobacterales > Alteromonadaceae > JALJPB01. Next base: position 441 of record JALJPB010000048.1, read on the forward strand.
GCAGGCACATGACCTAAACTAGTTAAGTATGACTTAATTCAGGACTGAAAGACTATATTGAACTTGCACTAGACCATTGAATTCACCGAATAAAAATAATATTTCTTAGAACGCTATGTAGGATGGTTTACAGTTTGTAAATTAACGCTATATACGGCACTAGTATAGAGTTGTTCACAGTTATTAACAGAGTCACTGTATAGTGTAATCCTGAATATCCATATTCTTTGTATTTACCATAGGTATTGGCTTTTTACTGCTCTGTGATCACTTGATAATGATTTAAACGTAATGCTGATATCGCAGCTTCTACGGTATTACTTTTTACTAAAATATAATCAGTATCGAATGTAGACATTGCGAAAATACTAATTTTCTCATCGGCGAGTACCGAAGAGATGTTAGATAATATACCTGTTAGTAAGAAATCCAAAGGTCCAACGACTTCAAGAGCTTGCCAATCTGTTTCAACATCTTCACTGTCTAGTGTATATCTACTGGGCAGAACTATTGATATTTCTTCAAAAGTTTTAGCAATGAAATAAATGGGGGCGCTGAAAATTTCTTGGGGTATTTGGCTGTTTACTGGCAGGCTATGTATAGAAAAATTTTCTGAAATTAGCTTTAATGTTAATTTAGACATATGTCACACTTTTCTAGATATTGTTATTATTACTATACCTATAATTCACCTTTATCTCTAGAATTTCATGTTAAATAATTGATTGGAACTTGTCTTTTAATTCAATATATATTATTGGTTTTTTATAAAGACTTAATGTTTTAACTATATTTTGCTGAATATTGTATAAAACCTGTACATCACAAGCTTTAAGTTTTAGTAATGCTTGGTTTTGCTATGCTTTATTGTATAAACTTTGATGATGATATCCACAGAAACTGTGGATATCATTGTGGATAAATTCTTTATAGAATTTTAATTGCTTGTTTTATAAGGTTATATATTTTGTGTTCGTTTTTTGTCTGGTTAGGCTTTTTAATAAATAATAATTATTTCTATATAAAATAGAGGTTTGATTGATATTTGTATCGATAGAGGATTAATAGCGACTTATCGTGTTATAAATCGCTATGTTTTAACTGTTATTCCTGTGATTTTGCCTGTATTGCTGTTAATGCAATGGTATAAATTATGTCGTCAACCAGAGCGCCTCTAGATAAGTCATTCACCGGTTTTCTCATTCCTTGTAACATTGGGCCAATACTGACTAAATCTGCCGAACGTTGAACAGCTTTGTAAGTAGTATTACCGGTGTTTAAATCAGGAAATATAAACACTGTGGCTTGACCGGCAACAGGGCTATTAGGTGCTTTCTTTTTAGCGACATTTTCCATGATCGCAGCATCGTATTGCAGTGGCCCGTCAATTATCAAGTCTGGCCTTTTTTGCTGTGCTATTTTTGTCGCTTGTGCCACTTTTTCTACATCAGCTCCATGACCTGAGCTGCCTGTGCTATAACTTATCATTGCTACTTTAGGCTCAATACCAAATTGTTTAGCTGAGTCTGCTGATTGAATGGCAATATCAGCGAGCTGTTCAGCGTTTGGCTCAGGGTTTATCGCACAATCCCCATAAACTAATACTTGGTCAGGCAATAGCATAAAGAAAATAGAGGAAACTAAAGAACTGCCTTCAGCCGTTTTAATTAGCTGCAATGCCGGTTTTATGGTGTTTGCTGTAGTATTCACAGCGCCAGAAACTAATCCGTCTACTTGACCTAATTGCAGCATCATAGTGGCAAGTACTACATTGTCTTGCAGGTTTTCTCTTGCTACAACATCGGTTAATCCTTTATTTTTTCTAAGCTCGACCATAGGGCTTATATAGTTTTTACGAATACTCTTAGGATCGGTAATTAATAACCCTGTGGGTAAATCTATCCCTTGCTGATCTGCTATACGTAGAATTTCTTCCTTATCACCTAATAATTGACAACGGGCAATTTTTCTTTCAACACAAATTGCAGCAGCTTTAATCGTTCTAATATCACTACCTTCAGGTAATATAATGAGCTTATTGGCTTGTCTTGCTAGCTCGGTAAGTTTATGCCTGAAGGCCGGAGGCGAGAGTGGGTTGATAATTTTTGACTCGGTAGCTAGATTATCTAACCAACTGGCACTAAGGTGGTCAGCAACATGTTGTTTAACTTTTTCATGACGCTGTAGATCATCTTGAGGTATCTCAGGATTAAAATTCATTAAATGACGAGAAGTCTGCCATGTATCCCAAGGGACTGAAAGTATCGGTAAGCCTGCAGCAAGCGCTTGTTGACATAAATCGAGTACCTGTTTGTCTGGTACAAAGCCATTGGTGAGAATTAAGGCGCCAACCTTAGTACCATTAAGTGCTGATAAGCAAGTGGCGATAATAATATCAATTCGATCACCGGGGGTAACAATTAAACGACTAGGCACTAAGTAACTCACTAAATTACCAACAGTTCGAGCGCAAAAGGCAACACTTCTAATACGACGATGTTCCATATCCCCCGCATTGATTACGGTTGCATTAAGGTAGTGACAAATATCAATTACTCTTGGAGCAATTAAATCTTTTTCCCAAGCAACGGAGCCTAATAAGTTAAAGTTTCTACTTTTGAATATTTTAAGATCTTGCCATTGAGCAATACCATACGGCTGTTCTATTTCATCTTCTGTAGGAAGTAAGCCATATTTGTCTTGATCAGGAGCATTGAGTTTGTTGATGATACAACCAATTAATCGTTTGTTTTTAATGCCTCCATAGGTATCAGCACTTACTTCTATTCGTTCTTCAAATTTTTCTGGTGTATCGTAATCAGGCGCCGCAACTAGTACAATATCAGCCGACAGCGCTTGAGCAACATCGCGATTTATCCGTCCAGCGTAAGGTTGGCGAGTTGTAGGGACCAAGCCTTCGATGAGAATAACATCAAGATCATTTTCAAATTTATTAAACTTATCAACCACCTCTTCTAGTACAACATCGTATAAACCAGCGCCAATTTGTTGCTCAATATAACTTAATGGAATAGCACTATCATTTTCAGACAAGCTAATGCTGGGTGGGGTTTGTTTTTTATTAGCAATAACATTTCGAGAGGATTGAGATATCGGTTTAAAGTGGCCAACGTTAATTCCTTTTTGTTGACAAGCATGTAATAACCCAAGTGAAACACTCGTCAGCCCGACACCAAAGCCAACGGGGATTAACATAATTCGATGAGACATAATTGACCTTTATTGTATTTGATTGATAGCTGTAATGTTTTGTTCAATTAATAATTGATGGGACTGCTTGGCAATAACCCATTCCTCATTAGTGGGGATGACCCAACAAGAACAACTATTTGATTTACTGATAGAACCTGATTTACCGCCTTTAATTTGAAGGTTTTTTTCTTGATCAATAGAAAAATTTAGTAGCGTTAAATGAGCCAGAATATTTGATCTGACATAACTTGAATTTTCACCAATACCGCCGGTAAATATCAGGCCGTCAATGCTTTGTAAGCTAGCTGAAAATGAAGCAATTGCTTTTGCAATACGATAACAAAATATGTTCAGCGCAAGCTCTGCTTGTTTATCGCCTTTTTCTAACATTGCGTACTCTAAAGTTCGGCAATCGTTACTAATACCTGACAGCCCTAATAAGCCACTTTTTTTATTTAGCAGCTTATTAACTTGTTCAATGGTGTAGTTAAGTTGTTCAACCAAATAAAAAATAATACCGGGATCAATATCACCACTTCGAGTTCCCATCATTACACCTTCAAGAGGTGTGAACCCCATGCTGGTATCAACACTTTTACCATTCTTTATTGCCGTAACACTGCAACCATTGCCTAAATGAGCACTGATAAAATTGCACTCATTTAAAGGTTTGTTAATAAGTTCAGCCGTCGTGTTTGCTACATAATAATGACTAGTACCGTGGAAACCATACCGCCTGATGCCATTTTCTTGGTAAAGTTTATATGGAATTCCATATAAATAGGCTTTCTCAGGCATACTTTGATGAAACGCGGTATCAAAAACAGCAAATTGAGGTAATGATTTAAAAGCTAATCTTGCTGCTTTAATTCCTATAACGTTCGCTGGGTTATGTAAGGGTGCAAGTTGACTTAATTTATCGATATTATCAACAACGTTATTGGTAATTAAAGTCGGTTGACAATAAATTTCACCGCCATGCACAACTCGATGACCGATGGCCTGAATTTGTGAAATTAAGTGTTTTTGTTTTAAAAACTCGACTAACAATTCAATTGCCTTTTTATGAGAATTAGGGCTTTCGATGAATTGCTCTGTAAACTGCTTATTTTCAACAGAACCACTGTTCAATAAGGTGATTTTCAATATCGCTTGTGGTGAATTTAATCGCTCAGCAATTGCGTTGAGCATTGTATTACCTGTAGTGGGATTAATTAGTGAAAATTTTACAGAAGAGCTGCCACAATTAATAACCAATACATTTTGCTTAATACTATTGTTTTGCATATTTATATCTATCTGAGTTTAATTGAGTTTAATGATGTTTAATTGTATTTTACGAAGTTTAATATAGCGGTAATCGAAGAATTAAATAATGATCTATGGTAATAAAAGTGAAAATATTACTTTAAGCATTAAAAAAAGGTGCTCAGTTTATGCTATCTTTACAAGTATAAGTGCAGTTATAAAGTTGTTAGTAAGGTCGGCCTATGAGTATGAATGTTTATCAAGTGGTTAAATTAGGTCAAAAGTATTTGAAACTTTGGCCGGAAAAGGATGAGTTGAATCTATATTTTCCTGATTATCGTGCTGTTCAAGTAAGTCGTTTTGTTTACCGCTATTTTCCTAGCTTAGCACTACTGAGTATTGTCGGTCAGCTCTATTTCGGCTCTATGTCTATTTTACCGCAAGCATTAACTTACTCAGTTTTTATCTTAAGTATGCCATTTCAAGCATTGGTGATGTTAGGGCTTAAAGCAGATAAATTTTTACCTCCTTCTCTATCCTCTTGGTATAAAGAAGGAGTAGCAAAAATCAATGAGCAAGGCGGCAATGTAAAGCTATCAATGGGCCAACCTCGTTACTTAGATTTAGCTAAACTGCTCAACATATCTTATGCGTCAATCAGCCGATAATGTTACGAAAACAATCGGCCTTTTCTAACCATTAATCCTAGATTTTTTGATATAAACGAATCAAAAAATCTGCTTGGCAAGTAAAAGATTCTTTATTCGCTAATTCCTCCAAAAGTTCTGGGCTAGTTTTAAAAGCAAATGGTGTCATTGATAATAGGTTAATTAGATCGTCTGAATTATTAAAGTTCATTTGATAATTCAATTGCTGCTCATGAACCATGGTCAAATTACTTATTGGGCTTTTATTTACGTCATGTTTATTCGCTTGGCGATAGATCAATGATTTCAACTCAATCAAATGATTCTCAGCAGGTGTTACCGTTAAAAGGTAGCCTTGTGTCTTTAATACTCTAGTAAATTCTTCTTCAAGAATAGGGGCATAAATAGAGAATACCCAACCGAATATTTCATTATCAAAAGGTAAGTTTGATAATGTCCCAACACTAAATGAACAAGCCTTATAACGCTTGGCTGCTATTTTCACCGCATTTTTGGCAATGTCGACGCCATAAACTTGATTTAAATCGTTTTTGTGTTGGTGAGTATAATAACCTTCTCCACAGCCAGCATCTAGAATTACAGCGTTTTCGACACTAAACTTTATTTGTAGTTCGGTAATTGCTTTAACAAGGGGCTGATAAAACCCTAAGTCTAAAAATGCTCTACGTGCATTGACCATTGCCTTATTGTCACCAGGGTCTTTAGAGTGTTTATGTTGCACGGGTAAAAGGTTAACGTATCCCTCTTTAGCTTGATCAAAGCTGTGGTTGTTTGTGCAGCGATAGCTTTGTTCATTAAATACTAATACTTGTTGGCAAAGAGGGCACTGATAACTTTTTGATATCATTAGTTAAAAGTTGACCATATCGGCGCATGATCCGAAGGTTTTTCAATGCCTCGTAACTCATAATCAATGCCGGTTTCAATACAGTTTTTAGCTAAAGCAGCTGTAGCTAATACTACATCTATTCTTAAGCCGCGGTTATCGGGAAAACCTTTTGAACGATAGTCGAACCACGAAAATCTATCATTAACATCAGGGAACTCGGCTCTGAAAGTATCAGTAAACCCCCAGTCGACAAGGGTTTTTAACCATAAACGCTCTTCTGGTTGAAAGCTACATTTACCTGTTTTTAGCCAGCGCTTTTGATTAGGTTCTCCAATACCGATATCTAGGTCGGTAGGTGAAATATTAATATCGCCCATTACAATAACGTTATCTTCTGGCTGATGGTTGTCGTTAAGGTATTGCATTAAATCAAGATAAAATTGACGCTTATATGGATACTTAGTTTCGTGGTGAATGCTTTCGCCTTGAGGGAAGTAGCCGTTTAATACGGTAACTTTTTCACCTTTATCATTGGTAGTTGATACCATGATCATGCGTTTTTGTGCTTCATCATCATCAGAGGGGAAACCCATCTGCACATGCTCTGGTTTCTTTTTACATAACATGGCAACGCCATAATGGGCTTTCTGTCCATGAAAATAAACGTGATAACCCATAGCTTCAACATCTTCAATTGGAAATGCATCGTTATGAACTTTTATTTCTTGTAAACCTATAATGTCAGGTTGATGTTTGTCTATAATTGCCTGTAATTGATGAAGGCGGGCACGTAAGCCATTTATATTAAAAGAGATGATTTTCATTAATGGATTCAACTATGGTAAATTTGTTCAGATGCTAGCAGAAAATTAGATACGAGTGGAGTTAAAAGTGATGTTCCTGATCATATTCATTTTATATTTAGCATTGAAAGGCGGAAATTTGTAATATTTTGTAAAGTTTGACCTGCAACTTGTACATCATATTGTTAATGTTCTGTAACTTGTTTAAGCTGTATCTATCTTAAGTCGCAAACAATGTAATATTAAGTTATTTATACAGTTTATAGTGTGTATACAAGCACATTAAGCTGAGCATATTTATCAAAGGGAGTACATTTATGTCTGATTCTAATTCATCAGTGAAAAAAATATTATTGGTAGAAGATGATCGTCAATTATCTGATTTGGTCACCGAGTTTTTAACAGGTGAAGGATTTCATGTTAAACAAGAATTTCGAGGTGATAATGTCGCCAAGCGTGTTGAGCTCTTTACCCCTGATCTTATAATTTTAGATATTATGTTACCAGGTAAAGATGGTTTTACCGTGTGTAAAGAGTTACGCCCTGATTATGCCGGCCCTATCTTGATGTTAACAGCAAAAAGTACCGACTTTGATCAAGTCTTGGGTTTAGAAATAGGCGCAGATGATTATGTTATTAAACCGGTTGAACCAAGAGTATTATCGGCAAGGGTTAATGCCTTATTACGCCGCGGTGATTTACCCTCTGGCGGAAAAGAAGTAGCTGAAGTTAATTGTGGTCAATTACACATTTCTAGAAGCTCACGCCAAGTTACTTTACATGGCGAAAATATTGAATTAACCAGCCAAGAGTTTGATTTATTATGGTTACTATCTAGCCGTGCAGGTGAAGTTCAAAATCGCGATTATATTTATAAAGCTGTTGTTGGTAGAGAATATGACGGATTAGACAGAAGTGTAGATGTCAGAATCTCTCGGTTACGTAAAAAACTTAATGATTCTAATGACACCCCTTTTAGAATTAAAACCATTTGGGGACAAGGTTATTTATTTGTTCCTGATGCATGGAATTAAGAACAGTAGAGTTAACCTATTAAAAGCGAAATATATCTTTGATGTACTTCGCTTTTTCTTTTTATGCCATCTACATGTGGCAAAGCTTAAACTTAGGTTTATAAAAACATGAAACTACACCGTTCTTTTTTTAGTTTATATTTTTTAGTTATTACTACTTTTATTATTTTTTCTTGGTTATTGGATGAAGTTTGGAGTTCATATTTAGAGCAAGATATTGAGTCGTATACTGGTTATAAGACCATGTTACTTGCCGTTGGCGATTTTATTGAACAACGCCCACAAGAAGAATGGCAAGAAATTATCAAAACAACAAGTACACGCTATCAGTTACCACTTAGTTTAATGCCAGCCAATGAATTTGAAAAATTAGAGCATGCTGAGCATCAACATCTACAAAAAGACAATATTCATGTTTATTACTACGACGATGAGGTGACCATACACCATGTATTGGGTGATAGTGGCATGGTTTTAAACTTAGGCCCTGCAAAAATGCCGACTAGACCAAGAGTAGAAGCCCTAATTCGGGTAGTGATACTGGCAACGTTTGGCATACTTCTTTTTATCTGGTTAAGGCCTGTATCAAGAGATTTAGATCAACTTAAAAAAGCGGCCGCGGACTTTGGACAAGGTAATTTTAAACGTAGGGCACCTAATGCAAAATCAGCTATGATGGCAGGGATGGTCCGCTCTTTTAATATGATGGCTGAAAGAATTAAGCGTTTAATAGAAGCTCATAAAGAGCTAAGTAATGCCGTTTCTCATGAGTTAAGAACGCCATTAGCTCGCTCTAAGTTTGCGCTGCAAATGTTAGCTACCACCAAAGATGAAGAGAAAAAAGCAAAGTATATTAACCAAATTAATGGTGATATTGTTGAATTAGAAGAGTTAATTAATGAAATGTTAATTTATGCCGCTTTTGATAGCGACAAACCTGATTTGAATATCATTTCATATCAAATCTCAGATTTAATCAATCACCAAATAGCTAATCACAGCCAGTTTGATGGCGATATAGAGTTTATTAATAATACTAATAACTTAACTGTTGATTGCGATAACCACTTTATTGACCGTGCATTAAACAATTTTATTAATAACGCGATAAAATATGGCGGTGGTAAGGTGCGAATTACCTTATCTGAAAACGAAAATAATAAAGGTCAAAATGAATGTGTTATTAGCATTGAAGATAATGGCGATGGGGTTTCAGATGATTTCAAAAAGATTATATTTGATGCTTTTTCTCGTGGCGATCAATCTCGAAATCGTGAAACAGGTGGTTTTGGTTTAGGATTAGCAATAGTTGCTAGAATTATGGAATGGCATCAGGGAACTGCAAAAGTAAGTGATAGTTCATTAGGTGGGGCTACATTCACCCTTATTTGGCCAATTAAACAAGTCTCTGTTCATTAACAGTCCATGACCTTATGATCATTTTGCTGCTTGTATCAATATTCTGTTATTAATTTTCATTTAATAACAGAATAATCTCATCTTTTATTTTTATTTGCCGATATAGCTTAAAGTTGCACTAAACGAGCATTAAACATTGCAAATGGAAATCGAAAATAACATTCTGATTAATGAATTACAGCTTGGTGTAAAACTGGGCGAATGTATTCAGAGTGAACGTCGATCTGATTTTTCATTAATGTTGGCAATGTTAACTGATGATGTAAAAGAACACAGCCAATTTAAGCTTCCCGTGGTTGAAGAAGATACCAGCCTAAGTGATGACTTGCATCTTAGGAAAAAATTTAACTTGCCTCAAAAAATAGAATTGGCTATTAAAGATTTATCTGAGATAAATAACTTTAGTCAAGCGCAACATCTTACCGATGGAGCAATTCCGAGTATCCACCTTGAAAACGTATTACAACCAAAGCCGTTATCATTACATAATGATAAAAGGCACATACCGAGTAATATTTTAACTAACTGTACTTTGCATTGCCAAAATAGATATCAAAATGTAGGCAATAAATCAGCACAACGATTAAATTTTAATATCAATAGTTGGTTAGATGGTATTCAAGCATCAATTGTTAATGCCCCTCTAACCGCTTAATAATCGGTTACACTAATTTGAACAACAGTTCTTAAACTTCTTTTTGTTATTTTTATTCTGGTTCTTTTGGCAAGGACATAGATCATTTCTTTTAATCGTCTCTATTTCACTATGTTTGATAATATCACCATCAAGATAAAACCATTGCTCTTGAGTTGATTGATCATTTTTAGCTTCTTTAATAAAACGCGATTTTTCACTAAGTTGGTAAACTTTGTTATCCGTTAAATAAAAAGCATCAAATTCAACTGTTGGGAGGGAAGTATTTATCTCTTGTGCTGAATCATCCCATTTGGAGCATTGGCGAATATTGAGCTTTATCCACTGGCAAGAATTTCCAGCACTTTCTATTTCAATAATTGATTGGTCTAATCGGGGTGTTTTGGCATAAGTATCGAGAATGTATTGAGCATTTTTCATTGCATAAGCACTATAACGGGATCGCATTAAGTGTTCTGGTGATTTTGCTTGTTGCTTACCGTTAATAATAGGTAGGCAACAATTTGCGTATAGCGTATTTGAACCGCACGGACATAACATAAAAATTTAAGCTGCATTAACACTGGCCAAAAAAGAGCTTCATTCTAACATACAGCTATATCTTTAGTGCATGGTAATTGCGCTTTTCAACATAATGCATTGTGTTTTACCTTGTTGAGCACTGTGAGTTAATTGCGATATATCTTCTTGCTTTAATGCAGCATCAGATAAAATTACTGCAGAACAATTACCTTTACTTAGTGCTTTATTTATACCGGTTAAGTTTAGAGAATGTTTATTTATATTCACTCTTAAAATTTTTGAAGTATCTATATCACGGCTCAATGTTAATTTTTCTAATGTTTCATCTTCAGGGTTTATCACTAAAATCCATTTTTTCTCATTCTTATGCTGTTGGCAAATTTTGCTATAGAGTTGAGATAGTTGTTGGGTGTTTTCAACGCTTTGAATATTAAACCAAGAGTTAAAGCTAGCATTTTCAACAGGATGATTGTCTAAGTTGTTAATATTTATGCTTTTTACTGTGTTCATTATTAAGCGCCTTTATTAATTTGTGAGCGTACTGTATGGATATACAGTATATGGGTTTGTTTAAACAATCAACAGTTTTTTTATAAAATATTGGCTAATAGCGTAAAAGTAGGTATATTCAATATTGTGGAATTAACTTCAGTTAACGGAAATAAGCATGGAACAGCTATATAAACGGGTAATGGACAGGAAAAAAATACAAAATTCACTAAATGAATTAGAAGATGCTGTTCTTAATGATAATCATGCCAATGAATCTTTATTACGTTTAAGTCGTGCACTTAAAGATATTAATGAAGAAGTTAATTTGATGAAAAGTATCATTCAAAATAACGAATAACCCCCCAAAACTTCAACGTTTTTTTTGACAAATTTAATTTGTATAAACCTTATATTTTACTTAAGGTTTTATTGCGATACTGACCATTCAGCTCCTATTATCTCCCTATAAAATAAATCTATGATTGAATGACCTTATTTTATTAATTGGTTACTTGGTCTTGGACTTTAAATATAAATTAATATTAGTTAAGACAAGTCTATGTGAATATTATTAGTGTAACTAGCGTCAAGCTTTATGAAACCTGTCGACATTAATGCATTGTTGGTATCACGTTAAATAAAAAGCTAGCGCTATGGTGCTTTGTTGTACCAGATCTAGATTGGATTATTTGAGATTTAAGTGTGATTGATATTCATGACTGGGAAATGCTAGGGCAGTTAAGAAATAGAAATGCTAGCCTATCGGTTATTATATTAACTGCAAGATCTTCTATCAAAAGTAAAGTTCAGGGGCTTGATTTTGGGGCTGATGATTATCTAACTATCCCTTTTGATATTAGTGAATTACCAGCAAGACTTAGAGTCAGTATGGGAATACGCCTTTATTACATGTACTTATAAAGGCGGTGAAGATCACCGTTTAAGTTAAAGGTAATCTTCAACAACCCTTTTTTTTAATCTTTCCCACCAACTGTTTGGTGTTGCAGTTATATCATAACTATCAGCTAAAACAGTTAAACGTAGTGAGTATGTGCCACCATGCCCCCAAGGCCACCAAATAGCCAGCACTGCAGGTTTGCCATCTTTAGCTGGGCTGGTAAAAAGTCGTTGTTCTTTTACCAGCCCAGCTAAAGATCCTAACTGTATTTTAAGGGCGTCAGGCGATTTTTTTATAGTTTTTTTATCCCACTCATCAGTAAACAGTTGCTCAATTTTGGGCAGTGCTAAGTCTTTCTTGTTTCGAGAAAATTCAGTCAATAGTGATTGGCGTTTATCATCCCATTGCCAAATAAATACCTCACCTAAGTCCTTAATGATATCTTTAAATACACATTCTAAATTTTCTTGAGAAACGTTCAAAAACTTATTCCTTGTCTTCTTTCAATACTTTATCTTCTACTCTAATATTGGCCGTAAGTATTTTTATTTCTTGTGATGTTTTACCACTTCGTTGGCCAAATGTTTCTATTTTCTTTAATGTTCCTTCCAAACCTGAAGTAACTTCTCCAAAAACTGTATGACGGTTATTTAAAAATGGTGTTGCTTTAAAAGTAATAAAAAATTGGCTGCCATCAGTATTTGGACCTGAATTAGCCATACTTAACATACCAGCTTTGCTGTGGCCTACTTGTTCATCAAACTCTCCTTGGTATTTATAACCTGGATTACCTGTTCCGTTTCCTAATGGATCACCACCTTGGGCCATAAAACCTGGAATAACTCGATGAAAAATCAAATTATCGTAAAAGCCTAGTTTTGTTAAATATATTGTACTTGTTACATGCATTGGGGCAACATCGTGAAATAACTCAATAGTTAAGTCACCTTGGTTAGTATGAAGATCCCAAAAGTAGGTTTTATCATCGCTAAATACTAACAATTGTGGTTGAGATAATAGAGTTTTCCATTGCGCATCTGTTTTATCTATTTGTTGCTCTGAAATATAATTATCAACTTGCTTGATAGCTTTATCTGGACCAAAACAAGCGGTTAAAGAAAGTGCCAGTAAACAGACACTTGCTTTAGGGATAAATTTGAACATAGTTTTTCCTTTTTATATTTATATTGTTGTTGTTTTTAGAAAGTCCAAGCAATAAAACGACTGATTTTATTACCTTGTGCCATCTTAATTACTTGAGTGTTAGCCACTTTTGCTTTTTTTAATGCTAATTTTATTGGCCTAATATTATCTTTTTTCGAAATTAACGTCGTAAACCATAATACTTGTTGTTGGTAACCTATACTTTCTTTAATCATTTTTTGAATAAATGTGAGTTCGCCGCCATCACACCAAAGTTCAGCTTTTTGACCACCAAAATTCAATGTGCTACTGGCCGATGAAGCACCTTTATTAAGGTTACTCCATTTTCGTTTAGTACCTTGTTGAGCATCGGTTATTGATTTATGAAAAGGGGGGTTGCACATAGTTAAGTGATAAAACTCACCCTTTTTTATAATACCTTTAAAAATTTGCTTATGGTCTTGTTGATGTCGACATTCAATAGCATCAGCTAATCTTTCGTTTTTATTAATAATTTGTAATGCTGAGGCAATAGAGAGCGGATCAATGTCTGAGGCAACAAAATGCCATTTATATTCACGTTGGCCTAATATCGGGTAAATGCAACTTGCTCCAGTACCTATATCTAATACAGTAACTTTTTTGCTTGTTACCTTTTGGCTTAACAATGATTTACTGACGCTGTTATCTTTTAGACTGGTTGCTAGTAACTGAGCCAAATGATGAATATAGTCAACTCGTCCAGGAATTGGCGGGCATAAATAGCCCTTTGGAATATCCCAGTTGGCTATTTGATAATATGATGCTAATAATGCGGCATTTAACGTTTTAACTGCACAAGCATCACTAAAATCAATTGTCGGCTGATTATTGAATTTATTCTTGATAATAAAACGTTGTAATTTAGGATATGTTTTACATAAAACTTGAAAATCATAACCGTTTTTATGTTTATTTTTGTGATGTAAAGTTAATTCAATAGACATCTATTTTTTTGTGCCGATTTTAAATAAACCATTTGCATTAAACTGTACTGCTTCTTTGCGTTTTTTACCGACTAAAAGAGGGCCGTCATCAATGAATAGAAAATTTTTCCAACAACGCTTGAATACCAACCAAGTTGTTTCGATAACATTATTTCTAGCACTACAAAAATAAACGACGGTATTATTATCCCAGTTTAAATGCTGAGTTATTAATGCTGGTAAATCAACATCATCGCTGTCCCAAATTGACTCCCATTTACCTTGTTCACTCCATGTGTCGTTGTCAAAAGGCCAGTCGCCTTTTTTGAAAAAATCAGGGTGATCCACTTGTTTGCTGATAAAGGTATCCCATACAATATTAGCTCTTTGTTGAGACATAGGTTTGATTTTAGCAATGTCTTGTTCTGAAATCACAAGACTTTTATGCCTGAATATCCAAGCATTCTTTAATTGTTCCAGCGGAATGTAGCTCATTGATGAATTTCTTATTGGTAAATTAAATCCGCAGATTATACTCACTGTTTTGCCGTTAGCATAATAGTATAAGTAATTTCTTTGAGGAATGTTTTTTTTGAAATTATTGAAGATGATGATTTTCAATCACTTTTTTATTAATTGTACAAAAGTTTAATATTTAGGGGCACTTTAACCTTGCAGTGAGCCAATAAATTAGGATAAATTAGCGTGTCTGTTAACTAAATGTTAACAATTAATGATTCTTTGAGTTCAAATATAATAATAATGAACCGATGTTAGAGGACTAAAAATGAATGTTTTATTACGAGTTGTATTACCTGCAGCTCTGATGTTGTCAGCAAACAGTTTGGCAAAAACCGACGTAGAACCGATAAAAACAAAAATTGTTGGTGGTGAAGTTGCAACACAAGGCGATTGGCCATGGATGTCAGCTTTGGTATATACCTACCCAGGTGTATCGACAACTTTGACGGTTGATAGTACCTCTTTTGATACTAAAGCATTTACTTTTAGTCCTGAGGGCAATGTTAGTGGCGAGGTGATCGATTGTGGCCTTGGTGGCGAAGTTTGCAGTGATGCCACCAGTAAAGTGTGTTTGATTGAACGTGGTGAGTTTGATTTTTCTGAAAAAGCGAATAACTGTGAAGCTGGCGGTGGTGTTGGCGTTATTATTTATAATAATGTTGAAGGGGAGATTAGTGGCACTTTAGGAGATGGTTTTGTTGGCACTATCCCGGTAATTTCTGTTACTCAAGCTGATGGTGAAACGTTAAAATCTAAAGTAGGTACGGTTGCGAATATTGATGTGGCTAGCGGTAAGTTAGCCCAATCATCAACTTGTGGCTCGTCATTCTTAGGTGATAAATGGGTATTAACAGCGGCACATTGTGTTGATGGAACTTCGGCGTCACAAATTAAAGTTAATGTTGGTGAATATGATTTAAGTAACGGCGCTGAAAATGCAATTGCTGTTAAACGTATTTATATGCATTCAGATTATGACGACGTTGATATTGATAATGATGTCGCACTTCTTGAATTAGTAACAAGTGTTCAAGATGTTGAAGCAATTACCCTTGTTAACCCAGAAGCAACACAGAAGTTAGTTTTAGATAATAGTCTTGTTACCGTAATGGGCTGGGGAGGGCGTGTTGGTTATGCTCCTAATAAAGGTCCGACATCAGATTTTCCTGATGTTCTGCATCAAGTTGAGCTAAGCCTGCTAAGTAACCAACAGTGCCAACAAGCACTTAGTGGACACAGCATTACTAATGCCATGATTTGTGCGACCTTCGCTGGTGGTGGTAAAGGGTCATGTCAAGGAGACAGTGGTGGACCTTTAGTGGTAAGTACCAATGAAGGCTGGCAACAAATAGGTATCGTAAGCTGGGGTGTCGGTTGTGCAGCAGACGGGTTCCCAGATGTTTATACCCGTTCTTCAGCCTTTATTGATTGGATTGATGAAATAAGATCTGGTGTTGCTATTGAGCAATTACATGACTTTGGTATTTCACCGCAAGCCGTTGAGCAAAGCGCTACGTTAACCGTGGTCAATAATAGTTTACTTGAAGCAAACTTAACTTTTAGCATCGATGGTGATGATGAATTTACCGTTGATGGCGCAGAATGTGCCCAATTAAATGCTGCTGCTGAGTGTCAATTAACTGTCAATTATAGCGCTAGTGAAGTTGGGTCACATATTGCCGTTATTATAATTACCAGTGATAATACCGAAATAGCCGTGAGCGCTTCAAAAGTAGTCGCAAAAGCTATTGCACCAGCAGAAGAGTTAGCCACACAACTCGCAACAGATACTGCTGTTATGCAATGGTACGCAGGTGGTGACGCTACTTGGGTGGCTGCAACGGCAGCCAATGAAATTGAAAGTGGTGTTATCGACCATAATCAAGAAAGCATTGTTATGGTAACCTTTGAAGGTGAAGGTGAATTAACATTCGAGTGGGCGGTGTCATCTGAAAAGCCTGATGATCCTGATGAGCCATATGATGCATTGTATGTCTATTTAGATGATGTGTTATTTAATTTCATCTCTGGTGAAGTAGAGTTCGCGGCAAGTAGCATTAATTTAAAAGAAGGTAAGCATAAAATCACTTGGATTTATAAAAAAGATCCTGGAGTCTCAAAATTTGAAGATAAAGGTTATTTGCGCAACATAGCATTCACCCCTACTGTTGTAACTACCCCTACACCACCCGTGGTAACAGAGCCAACAAACCCAAATGCACGCTCTAGCAGCGGTGGCACTATGGCATGGTTATCGCTAATTTTAGTTTTATTAGTGAACATTCGCAGAAAGTTATAATGAATAAATAAGAGCTAAAATCAACTTTAGCTAGAACAAAAATGCCGTTCATTTTAATTAAGTGAGCGGCATTTTTTATTAGATTTTATAAATGTTGGTTAATGGATATATTTATTGATAATACTTTCTAGTTCACCAGAGCGAATTAACTTTCTTATATGTTCATCTAGTATTGTTTTTACATGATTCAGCTCTGGTCTTAAAACTATATTTAGAGGCACTATGCTGATGGGATTATCTGAACGAAATAGTTTTTTGTTTTTAAATAAGTCTAACTTCATTATTGTTAATGCATGATACTCACTCAAAATCACTAAATCACACCTTTTCTTAAATAACATACTGAGTGTGGTTGTTTGACTTGATGAATCGATTCTCATTAATTGATTATTTATAAAATAAGGCTCTAAATTCGGGTAGACAAATCCTTTTCTGGTACAGACACTTTTACTCGCCTCTAACTTATCTAATGAAAAATCGTTAGAGAATTTTTCTGTCTGATATAAGTAACTACGATGTTGGTGCAATGGGATGGTAGCAATTAGTTTTTCAGGACTGCTTAACCATGATGGACTTATTAACATCAAGTCAGCTTTTCCTTGATACAGATACTCTTCACTGCGTTTACGGCTATTTGAGATAAATCGAATATCGAATTGTTTTGTTTTCATTAAAGGATTTAACATATCAGGGATGATTCCTAAGAAGGTGTCATCTCCGGTTTGTTGGTATAAATATGGAGCAGAGCCAGGATAACTGACAATGAATAAAAGCTGTTCGTTAGCCGTGACTGGATAACTGACCAAGGGGGAAAACAACCAAAAATATTTGAATAGCCTCAAAAAAACCACCTGTTTATAGCGATAGTTAAATAATACACACTAAATATTTACCATAGCAAGTACAAAAGTGTTTGATGTGAACATCAACTATATTAAGACGTTAATGAGTATTTACACAAGATTAATAATTGATTTTAAATGAATTACAATGGAGTTATTACCTTTATATGGCTAATATTCTTATATTATATCTTTCAATTGCTGTTTATTATGAATTTTGAAAAATTGAAATTGGCAACTTGGTCTCGTTATGAACACCACAAGTTTTACCAAAATGCTGATCAACCTTGGTTTAACATCTGTTGCAACGTTAATGTTTCAATACTATATGCGTATTGTAAAAAGAACAAACAGAGTTTTTTTCATGCTTATATGTATTTAACGCAGTTGGCGATAAATAGCTGTGAGCCCTTTAAATATCGAATTGTTGATGATGAAGTACGTATTTACCAAGATATTGCCATTAGTATTGCCGTAACTGGTGAGGATGAGATGCTCAGGTTTTGTGAACTCAGTTACCTTTTACCATTTAGTGAGTTTACTCGACACGCTAAAAGTATGGAGAAGTTGGTTAAGGCCAAACCATTCACGGCTATTAATCCTAGTGTAAACTCGATACGACAAGATGTTGTTCATATGTCTGTATTGCCTTGGTTCGATTTTACCAGCTTTAGTAATGCTCGAATTACCAATACGCTCAATTCAATTCCTAAAGTTGTTTTTGGCAAATGCAATGAAAAGGAAGGGGAGTTGTTGATGCCACTATCTGTTGAAGTACACCATGGAATGATGGATGGATTACATGTTAGCCGATTTGTTGAAAAACTACAGGCCATGTTTGATAGCCCAAATTTATTAGCTGAAACAGATCACTAAACGGTTAATAACGACGCTACGGGACTCGAACCTGTGACACCTTGCATGTCATGCAAGTACTCTAACCAACTGAGCTAAGCGAGCTTTTTAAATTCATTGAGTAACTCAACGAGGCGCTATGGTAGCTATCTGCTTTGCTAGTTGCAAGTAGTTTTCTCACTTGATAGTAAAAACTTGACTGTTCGGCGATTAAAGCATCAATACGAAGGTAATTTAATCATTGTTATACCAGTGGAACTGACTGATGTTCAAATCGCTTTTGTACAACCCTTAATCGCCATGCCAATAAAATAGCGGCGACAGTTAAGCCTGTAATAAATCCTATCCAAAAGCCAACAGGACCAGTTCTTGGTATTACCCAATCGGTAAGACCTAAAATTAAGCCAACTGTTAACCCAACTACCCAGTATGAAACAAAGGTGATAATTAAAATTGATTTTGTGTCTTTATAGCCTCTTAATGCCCCTGCAGCGATCACTTGTACAGTATCCGAAAATTGATATAAGGCAGCTAAAAACATTAAGCTAGCTGCAAGGTTAATTACCTTAATTTCAGTGGTGTATATACTGGCTATTTGATAGCGAAATAATAGTGTTATAGCTGCAGTAAATACAGCTAAAATCAAACCGAAAATAATGGCATGGAAACAATAGTTTTTGGCCTGTTGAAAATCGTTATTACCTATGGCAAAACCTACTTTAATGGTGATAGCCATTGCAATGCTCAAGGGAACCATAAAAATTAGGCTGGTAAAGTTAAGCGCAACTTGATGGCTTGCCACAATTTCAGCACCAAAAGGAACTAATAAAATTGCAACTACGGCAAATAAACTGACCTCAAATAATAAAGAGAGGGCAATGGGAATACCTAAAGATAAAATTTTTCTTATTTTTATAAAATTTGGCCAGTAAAACTTGCTGAATAAGTTGGCTTTTTTTAGGTAGCCTGAATTGTAACAATATATCGCCATTGAAATAAACATTGCCCAATACACTATTGCTGTTGCTATCCCGCAACCTGCGCCTCCGAGAGCTGGTACACCAAAGCCACCGTAGATGAAAATGTAATTAGCCGGAATATTTACAATTAAACCTATAATGCTGATCAACATTGTTGGTTTAGTATGCGATAAACCTTCTGAATAGTTTCTTAGTACCAAATATAAACAGTAACCCGGAGCTCCCCAAACAATATAAGCTAAATAATCGAACATAAGATTTTTTAAATCAATTTCTATGTTCATTGAAACAAATAACATGGGTGCTAATAAGTAGTAAAGTATGATCAACGCTATACCCAACACTAAAGCAATCCAACCGGTTTGATATGTTTCATCAGCGATATCTAGGTATTTTTTGGCTCCTGCTAATTGTGAAACAATCGCAGACAGCGCCATAATTAAACCATAAACTGTTAATATTAATGGTAACCAAATACTATTGGCTACAGCAACAGCTGCCATATCAGTAGCGCTTACCCGTCCTGCCATCACCGTGTCAGAGAAGCCCATTAGATTTTGAATTAACTGGGCAATTAAAATAGGGTAGGCCAGCTTCATTATGCTTTTAGTATGTACTCGAAAATTCTTTAAATTCATTAGGGTCTTAACAGGTGAACAATTTAAGTAAGTAGTTTACTTAAATTTAAATGAAAATACGGTTAGTTGATTGGATGATAACTGTTTATTTAACTAGTGCAATATTTACCTGTTTTTAAGTTGTAAAATTACTACTGATAAGGGTAATTACCTTCTAGGAGAATTGAGGTCTTAAAAGCTTTATTTAAAAAACTTGTTCATCGTCACTATCAATTGCTAGTTGAATTTTCTGCTGATATTCATCTATATGCATATTAAGATGTATCTCTCTGCAGCAGGCTGGGCACTCTTCATAATAATCTTGATCGCCAGCAGATGAGTCTAAAGTTACTCTAGAGTGATGTCCACAATGTGGACAATGG
The DNA here is from genome assembly GCA_022969175.1 of Colwellia sp. Taxonomy (GTDB): domain Bacteria; phylum Pseudomonadota; class Gammaproteobacteria; order Enterobacterales; family Alteromonadaceae; genus JALJPB01. The sequence continues at coordinate 20,828 of JALJPB010000048.1, forward strand.
ATTCGCATTACGGTTAAATCTTGGGGCATAAAGCCTCCTAGATAAATCAAATAGGTATATTTTGTAACCTTAATTATGACCTTTTTTTACTAAAGTGCTAATCAAGAGTAAGGCTATTTTAAATTATACTGATATGTCTTTGTTTTGGTCATAGTTAATGTTGAATTTGTTATTCGTACTTTTGACGTTTCAAGTCACTTGCTAATATTTCCCCATAAGTTATTAGCGAGTTATCAAACGTATATTAGGTTTTTATTTTGATTAAACTTAATCGTTATATTGGGGGGTATTTAACCGTCTCAAGCCAATTATTTTAAATGCTCTATTGGAAGATAAAGTTAGTGTGCATCTGTTTTAGTATAAATTATATTAAAAATTCATATTTACTTTTTGTTTTTAACACGTAGAGTAGAATGAAATTAATTACAGTTAGTTTGTAATATAAGTTGTTTATTCATGAGGTTAAGCATTGATAGCTTTAGTTGTAATAAAAGATAACGCCATAAGGGATCGAATATTTCAAACTTTGAAAGAAAATAATATATCTGTTATTAAAGTATCAAACAGTATTAACGCTGTTAATGTTTTAAGAACAAGCCAAGTTGATCTTGTTATAACTGAAGTGGATATTGGTGATGTAGATGGCTGGCGTTTAGCACGTTTTATACGTACGGGCATATTAACTTCTCATGAAAACCTACCCATTATTTTAGTTACCGATAATTATTGTGAACGAATTGCTGAAACAACGGCAAGAATGTTCGATATTACTCGTGTCATTTCTTTTTCTGAAATCTATTTAATTGCCGAGGTAGCTCAACAAGCTGAGGCGGGCATTAATTGTTTAAATGAACTTCCACGTATATTGGTGATTGAAGATACACAAGATACTGCAAATCTTGTTAAACGCATGCTTAAAAATAAGTTTATTGTTGATTTAGCCGAAGATGGTTTAATCGGTATTGATAAATTTAAACAAAATAATTACGACCTAATATTACTTGATATTATGATGCCAGGAATGAGTGGCGATGAAGTTTTAGATGTATTGGTTGAGCTTAAACCCCGACAAATCATTATAGCCATGACCGCACATGGGAATATTGATTTAGCTGAATTGATGTTAACTAAAGGCGCCTCAGATTACATACAAAAACCTTTTAAAGCTGAACAGTTACGTAAAGTTTGTGATATAGCAGCTAAAAGAGAAGATTTTTTAATTTCACAACAACAATTTTCTTCAAATAGTTTAGCACTAGCAAATGAACGGCAAAAATATGATTCTTTATCTAAAAATCATATTCGTATTCTCGATAGTCTTAACAGTATCGTTATTGAAATATCACCTGTAGGTAGAATAACTTTCTTAAATAAAGCGTGGCAAAAACACACCAATTCCATGGTTTCTGAAGCTATTGGCAAACAATTTATAGACTTTATTGCTGAAAGTAGTAGTTATACTAAACATTATATTAATGAATCTTTTGCTAAGTTATTATCGGGTGAAATAGTTCAAGATAATATAGAACTGAAGTTGAGTGAAAATAATAAGGAAAGTTTTTGGTGTGAATTTAACTTATCACCACACTTTGATGAACAGCAAAAAATAATCGGTATTTCAGGTACTATTGATGATATCAGTATCCGTAAAAAAGCAGAAAAACGTTTACGCCATGTCGCTTTACATGACTCATTAACAGGGATACATAACCGTTATTATTTTGATAGTGAATTACGTAATATAGCCAGCACCGCAAAACGAGCAAATGTCGAACATTCCTTACTCTATTTAGACTTAGATCACTTTAAAGTAATTAATGACTCTCAAGGACATAAACAAGGGGATTTAGTGCTAAAAGAAATTGCTCGTTTATTACAAGAACGAACAAGGGAAAGTGATGTTCTTGCTCGAATTGGCGGTGATGAATTTGCGATGTTATTAACAAATACTAAAACTGAAGATGCAAAAAAAGCAGGGATTAAAATATGCGAAATAATAGCAAATTCAAGCTTTAGGTTTGCAGAGCAAGTTTACAAAGTAAGCTGTAGTATTGGTGTTTCAGCTGTTAACGGTCAAGAACAAAGCAGTGAAATTTATTTACAGCAAGCGGATATTGCTATGTTCGCTGCAAAAGAAAAAGGCCGGAATCGTGTTCATATATTTGATCAAAAAGATAAAACCACTGATAGTTTAAAACAAAGTTTTGAGTGGGCTCAAAAATTACAACAAGCTTTATTTGAAGACAATATCGTTTTACATTTTCAACCTATTATTAATGTGAAAACTGGTGAAACTGAATGTTATGAGGCGTTAGTTCGATTGATAGTGGATGGAGAAATGATTTTTCCTAATAGTTTTATTCCTTCGCTCGAAAAAGCAGAAGACATGAGTTTACTTGATCGACATGTGATCGGAAAAGCACTGAGTTTAATGCAAAAAAATCCGATATTAAAAAGAGTTGCTATTAACTTATCTGCACAAGCATTTACCGATGATCGTTTATTTTCATTTATAGCCGAAAAATTAACACGTTATCAAATTGATCCTAATATGGTTATCTTTGAGTTAACTGAAAGTGCAAGCCTTGCTAACATCACCGGAACTCAACGCATGGTTAATGGTTTAAATGATATAGGTTGTCATTTTTCGATTGATGACTTTGGTACAGGTTTTAGTACTTTTTCTTACTTAAAACAAATTCCCGCAGGTAGTGTCAAAATTGATGGCTCATTTGTAAAAGACATGGTTAGAGATCCTATCGACGCAGTGTTAGTTAAAGCAATAAATGATACTGCACATGCGTTAGGAAAAACCACAGTGGCGGAGTTTGTTGAGGATGCTGAAACTTTAGATAAGTTAGCGGAGTTAGGGGTAGATTACGCCCAAGGTTATCATATCAGTAAGCCTATGAGTTTAGATGAGTTAATTGAAAAATCTAAACAAACCTCCGCGGCATAATCAAAAAATAGTTAATGAACTTTCTTATAAAATAATAAAAACCAAATGCAAAAGGATTTTGCTCATTACAGAAGGTCAATAGATGAACACTGATACTCTACCTGCCAATAATGAAGAACATGTCATACTTGATTATGCTGATTTAATTTTAGAATATTTACATCAATTAGGTGTTGAATATGTTTTTGGTGTGCCCGGTGGTTCCATTGAACCTTTGTATAATGCCTTGGCTCGTTCTGCTAGGCGAGGAGGTCCAAAAGCTATTATTGCAAGACATGAATGCGGTGCAGCATTTATGGCTGATGGCTATTTTAGAGAAACAGGAAAATTAGGTGTTGTATGCTCTACCACAGGGCCAGGAGCAACAAATTTAATTACTGGAATTGCCACCGCCTATGTAGATAAAAGCCCGATGTTAGTTATTACCGCGCAAACGGCATTGCCAAAATTTGGTAAAAAACCACTGCAAGACTCTAGTGAAACTGCAATAGATACCGTTAATATTATAAAAAGCTGTACTAAGTTCAATGCGTTTGTTTCTCATCCTGCGCAATTAGAAGCTAAACTCATCTCTGCATTAATGGAAACTATGCAATCTCCTCGAGGTCCTGTGCATATCAGCATACCTTCAGACGTACTTAGTGCTCCATACCCCTCAAGTTTACCTAATGTTCATGTAAACTATTTAATGCAACGAAGTTCATTAGAGGATAGGCCCGCGGTTCAAAGGCTTATAGAGGAAGTTCTTGCTTCCGATAATATTGTCTTTTTTATTGGTCATGGTTGTAGCCGCGCATATGATCAAATAGAAAGGTTGGCTGAAGCTTTGAATGCTCCTTTTGTTACGGGCCCTATGGGAAAAAGTTGGGTGAATGAACGACATCCATTATATCGAGGTGTTTATGGATATGCTGGGCATGAGTCTGCACATAATTTGTTTAAAAACCCCAAAATCGAGTTGATTTTAGCTATTGGTACTAGCATCACTGAAATGGGTTTAGGAAAACTAGCAAACGAAGCCCTTAGTAAACTTATTCATATTGATGAAAGTGTTGAAAACTTTAGTCGTTCACCTATGGCAAAGTTACATGTTTGTGGGCATTTGGATGCGATATTTAACCGTTTGTTAAATAAAGTTAATGCCCATGGTTGGAAACGAACTTGGCATGGGCTTGAATTTGAATGCCATTCAAATGTTGTTGGCGGTTATATCGACTTAATTGAACCTGAAAAGTGTCAATCTAAAGCTTCTCCAATTAAGCCACAAAAATTGATGTCATATTTGTCAAGAAAACTACCAATAGAAACACGAGTGTTTATTGATACTGGCAATATTTGGGCATGGGCAACCCACTATTTAAGTCATTCTTCCAATAAAGGTTTATATAGAATATCAATGGACTTTGGCAGTATGGCTTGGGGGATAGGCGCTGTTATTGGTTCAGCTTTTGGTGCAACTAAAAAAAATGAATATTCAGATGAAGTTATTACTCAGCCCCATGTTTGTATGGCCGGAGACGGCGCTTGGTTAATGAGTTCCCATGAAATTGGCGTTGCGGTTCAGCATCAATTACCTATTTTATTTATCGTACTAAATGACTCCGCATTTGGCATGATTCGTTTTGGCCAACAGTTGAGTAACGCTGAATCAATAGGTTGGCAATTAAATAAAGTGGACTTCGCAGCGTTAGCCGAAGCGCAAGGTGCGAATGGTATTGTGATAGAAACACCAGAGCAACTAAATCAATTGGATTTAACTGCGATCTTTAATGGCACTAAACCAACGTTACTAGACGTAAGAATTGATCCTGACGAAGTACCTCCAATGATGAGTCGAGTTAATAATTTGAAAAGTGAAACCACTGAACCAAATGGTTATCAGTAATATTTGCATTAAAGTTTTAAGTGAGTATATTGAAATGTATAACTTTAAAAGGTGTAACATAATGAAAAACAAAATAATTTCACTTGCAATATCAATTGCTTTAACTGCGTCAGTTAGTGCTAATGATGAGTTAATAGATATTGAAGGTGATGATTATTTTAGTGACTTTTATGGTAATGAAGAAATGGTTGAAATTGCAACAGGTACCAAGAAACAATTTCATTTATTACCCTCTGTAGCATCCGTTATTACAGCACAAGACATCAGTGACATGGGCGCCATATATTTAAGTGATGTACTGGAAAAAGTTCCAGGGTTGCATGTAATGCCATCTTCTCAGGGACGTACAACTCCGATATTTTCTGTGCGAGGAATAAATACAGCGGCTAATCCTCAACTGTTAGTTTTAATGAATGGCACTGAGTTTAAACATCCAACAAGTGGTGGGCTAACATATAATTTTAGATATTCCTTGCATAACGTTGAACGAATAGAGGTTATTCGCGGCCCCGGTTCTGCTGTTTATGGCGCTGATGCATATAGTGGTGTTATTAATATAATTACCAAAAAAACAGGCACAGAGTCGTCTGTAAATGCAGGTCTTACAGCAGGTAGTTTTTCAACATCAGAGTTATGGGCAAACATTAATTGGACGGAAGAAACTTTTAGAGCAAGTCTATCTTTATCAAAATATCAAACAGACGGTGATGATGGTCGTATAGTAAATTCCGATCTACAAACAACTTTTGATGGTTTATTTGGTACATCAGCGTCACTTGCCCCAAGTTTCTTAGCTAGCCAATTAGATATTACTGATATTCATCTTGATGTTGCCGTTGGAAATTGGTCATTAGAAAGTTGGTATTGGGGTTTAGAAAATGGCGGCAGTAGTGTTGGCGCTGTTCAAACGCTAGACTATGTCGGCGAAGAAAATGCTGACAGTTATTTAACTAAACTTTCATACCATAATGACTATGGTAATCATTGGAATATTGATGCTAATGTTTCTTATTATACCATTGAAGCCGATAGCTTTTTGGTATTGTTTCCTGCTGGCGCTACTTTACCCGTAGGTGACGACGGTAATTTATTTACCCCTAATTTACCTGACGTAGAAGGTGGTGGTTTAGTTTCTTTTACCGATGGTGCTATTGGTGACCCTATTCCATCTTTAGATGAAACACGGGTAAATTTAATTAGCACCTACGATGGTATAGAAAGGCATGTTCTTCGCTTAGGAGCTGGTTGGATTGAAAGTAAATTATCGGTAAAAGAATTTAAAAACTTTGGTCCGGGTATTCTAGACGGTAATAATTTTTCTAGTGTAGTAAACGGAAATTTATTTGATGTTACTAACTCTGAAAATATTTACGTTAAGGATCAAAGTAGGACAGTAAAATATATATCGCTACAAGATGAGTGGCAAATTAGCAATGATTTCACTTTAACTGCTGGTTTTCGTTATGATGACTATTCAGATTTTGGTGATACCATTAATCCCCGAGTGGCTCTAGTGTGGCAAACTAGACATAATGTTACTACCAAATTGTTGTATGGTTCAGCTTTTAGAGCGCCTAGTTTTATTGAATTATCAGCCATTAATAATCCTGCTGCACTTGGCAATTCAAGTCTTAATCCTGAAGAGATCGATACTTATGAATTTGTCATTGATTACCGTATTACCACCGACAGTAAATTGGTGGTTAACTTTTTTGATTATAAAGCTACTGATTTAATTGTTCGTATTGCTGATGCTGAACCAGCAACCACTAAAACATATCAAAATGCTAGTAATCAAAATGGTAATGGGGTTGAAGTGGAATTTAATTGGCAGGTAAGTAATGACATTTCCTGGGACAGTAGTTTTTCTTATCAACAGGTAGAAGATACTAGTACAGGAGCGAAGATAGCAGATATACCAACAAAGCAATTTTATACTGATTTACGGATAAAGCTCTCTGATAATCTTAAAATTACCTCTCAGTTGAATTATGTTATGGACAGAAAAAGGGCCGTTGGCGATACTCGTGCTAAATTAGATGATTTTACCTTAGTAAACTTAACTGCCATTTATCAGGTAAATAATCATTTAAAGATTCGCTTAGCCGCTAAAAATATATTTGATAAAGATTATTATGAAGGAACAGATGGACGTATTGCTGACGATTTGCCGATGGAAGGGCGTAGTGTATACGGAATGCTCGATTATACCTTTTAAATGCAGCTCATTCTTGCCAATACTTAAATAGTGAAAGAAGTGAATACTCAATGACACAAAAGCAGAAACTGGATTTCTCTAAATCGATAAAAAGCAAAATATGCCAAGAAATACCATCGGATACTAATCCATATTTAGCCAATGAACGGTTAATTTCAGGATATAATATTGAAGAGCTAGCTGAAAAAACAACTTTAATTGATTCCATCTATTTATTATTTAAAGGTGAACTACCTAATGCAATCGATAGTAAATTATTGAATAGTCTTTTTATTAGTTTAATTAACTTAGGCCCTAGGCACCCAGCTACACGTGCAGCTATGACTGCAGGTATTAGTAAAACCAGAGCCGAGCACTTGTTACCTATAGGTTTAATGACCCTTGGTGGTGATAAAGGCGGGGCAAGTGAAGTAGAATTAGCATATCTTTTTATTCAAAACTCATTAGACAACTCTCCTAATGTGCTTGCTAATGAACTAATGGAAAAACAGACTGATTTACATACGCATATAGCACCAGGCTTTGGTGCTACCTATGGAGATATAGATCCCATTCTCATACGAATCGCGAATCAATTATTCAATATTAAACCTGAATCAGTAATTTTTAAATGGTGCTTAAAATTCATTAATGAAATAGCAAAACATAATGCCGGTTGGTTAGTTTCAGGTTTAGCTGCTGCTGTTTTTTTAGAGCTTAAAATGGGAAAAAGAGAATCTGTAGGTTTATTTCAATTAGCCTGTGCTCCAGGTTTACTTGCACACGCTATGGAGCAAACCCATCGTCCTATCACTGATATGCCACTATTAGAAGATGAAAACTATGTCCTCAAAAAATAACGAAAATTATCCACCTACCCATTATTGGGATCAGAGGGCGAACAAAATAGAAACACGTATTGGTAAATGGACAGGTGGTGAAGATATTATTATTCGCGATAAATCGTTACTTAACGACTTATTCGATAAAGTTTCCTATATGAGATTACATGTTCTAAATATTACTGGCAGATTAATTTCTGAGGAACTAGGTAAGTGGTTAGAAAATAATTTTATGGTGATGAGTTATCCTGACTCTAGAATTTGGTGTAATCACATTGGTGCTTTATGCGGTACGATGGGAACATCACCATCAGCAGGCACTATTGCTGGTACTCTAGGAGCTGATTCTAGAGTTTATGGTGGGGCACAATCGTCTATGCTAGCTTTACAGTTTTTAGCTGAAGCACTTATAGATTATCAAAAAGGTGTTTCTGTCATTGATATTGTTGAGGCTTTACCCACAAAACAAGGCAAACCCGCGATTATTGGTTTTGCTCGACCTATTAACAGAAAAGATGAACGTATAGAACCTCATCGTGTTATGTCTAAAAGGTTAGGCTTTGATGAAGGTGAGTATATGCAATTAGCAAATAAAGTTGATCATTATGTTGCTGATAAATATAAGCTTGGTATTAATATAGGTGGTTACATGGCTGCTTTTTTACTTGATCAAGGCTTTAACGCAGATGAATCATATAGGATTAAAGCACTATGTGTAAACAGTGGTGTTATGGCGTGTTATGTAGAAAATTACGCCTACCCTGAAAACTCATTATTACCTTTAAAATGTAATGATATAGATTACTTAGGGGCCCCAAAAAGATCAATAAAGAATTAGCTTAACCTATATAATGCTACTGATTTGTTCCATCAAATTTTGTAGTTAAGTTCTCTTTATTGTTTTGAATTAAGTGGTAAAGATACTGTAAATGACGCTCCATGTTGTAATTCACTAACAACATTTATTTTACCGTCCATTAATTCAACAAAACGTTTTGAAATGGCAAGACCTAAACCGGTACCACTAAATTGTCTAGCTTGACTGGAGTCAACTTGTCTAAACTCATCAAAAATATAGTTTTGTTGCTCGGCTGATAAACCTATTCCTGAATCTTTAATTTCAAAGTGGATATGAGATTTATCACTATAAACAATAAGACTAACTCGTCCATTTTTTGTAAATTTACAAGCATTACTTAGTAAGTTTAATAATACCTGTTCAAGTTTTTCTTTATCAACAACAATGCGGGTATTGTCGTTGTTTTGTTCAATAATAAATTGATTGTTATTAATTTTGGACAGCGGAGTAACGGTATCAATAATATTAGTGATTATATCGTTAACAGTCACTTCCATTTTATTTATGTCAATTTTTCCTGATTCTATTTTAGCTAAATCGAGTAAGCTATTTATCATAAATAAAAGGCGTTGGGCATTTTTTTCAATTTTGTCCATGTCATCTATTAATTCAAAATTGGCCTCTAATTCAAGTTCTTCTGTAACCAGTTCGCCATAGCCAATAATTGATTGAATAGGCGTACGTAATTCATGACTCATATTTGCCATAAATTCAGATTTATGACGACTAGCATTTAGTGCGGTATCCCGCGCTTCAACTAATTCAGAAGTTCTAGAATCTACTTCTTTTTCAAGTTGATCTCTATGTGATTTCAAATCGATATCTTGTTGATTTAGTGCTTTCATCATACTGTTATAGGCACTTGCCATGTTCTGAATTTCTTTAGCTCCCGCAGTAACCGCTAAAACATATTCCCCTGTCGCTTTTGATTTTTGCATGGTGTGAGCAAGTTCACCTAAAGGTTTAAATAATTTCAGCAAACCAAAGCGTAAAATAAAACCTAAAAGGACAACAGAGCTTATACCAACGATGGTAATAAGTAAGTTAATTTGTGCTTGGGCTTCTAGAAGATAATCTTTACTATAGGTAACCTCCGCATAGCCAATGATTTTTTCTTTTTGACTATTACTATCTAATTCTAATTCAAATTCACTTTCTTCATTGTCGGGTAAAACTTTTATTGGCGTTTTAATTAACCAATATTTTGGTGTTTCAACAGTGATCATTGTTTGGGTAGTATTTAGTAATTGATTGTTGTTAATGTCATTGGGGAATTCGCCCAATGTTAGAAATACCTTTTGATCTTCTAATCTTAATTGAGCGGACAGCACGGATTGGAAACCAATGACTTGATTCATCGCTTCTTCAGCATTTTGTTCAGATCCTGACAAAATAGAAAAAACAGCCTGTTTAGCTAAGCCTTCAGTTATTTGGTAAGCATTTTTCAACATTAATTGCCTATATTGCTGATTAACACCAGTCGTTGTTACCAGGCTAATAATGATAGTCATTAATGTTATAGAAATAACCATAAAGGTTATTACTTGACTTTTTATACTTAAATTTGAATTAGTTATTGAAAAATTAAATGACATAATAAAATACTAATTAGGAAATGTGAGAGCAAAATTCGAACGTTCTTTAGAATTGTAATCAAAACCTAAATGAGCAGCAGTTCTCAAATTTACAGCCAACTTTATTGAGTTTAGTGTTTTAACGGTAGATGGACGCGTTTTATAATTAACTGAATTGATTAAACGGGCAAGCTGTTGACCAAGTAACTCATTATCAGGAATAGCTGAAAATAAAGCCCCACGTTTGGCATGAGCCGGTTTACTAGAAAAAACAACCATTTTATTTTTCCAAGCCTTTTCTAAAATAGTAGGAACAACAATTTTTTCATTGGCTGTCACCGGGTCTAGCGGTAACCAAATGGCCATTTTAGTTAGATCCTTACCGTTAAAAATATCATCATAAGCTTTAACCGCTGTTTTAATATCATTAACAGCAATAGGGATGAGAGACAGTCCTTTTTCCTTCGCTATTAATTGGGCATCTTTAATAATCCATGCTGATGCTGGACTATAAATAACGGTAATAGTAGTTATGTCAGGCGCTAGTTCATGAAGTGTGTTAAATAATACGGTAGGATTTGCCATTAAACTTACACCAGATATGCCATTCGGTTTTATTGGCAAAGCACCAACAACAACGGGTTTTTCTTGATATATTTGTTTTGCTATTCGCATACCTCGTCGGCCTAATGCTATAACTTTATCTGTTACTATTGTTTGCGCTATTTTTTTAGCATCAAATTTTTTCGGTAATTTAATATGGATTACATCTCCTTCTAGAGTTGTTTCAATACCTAAAGTTATTTGTTTGAAAATAATATCGTAAGGTGCTTTAACATCGGGATATACCACGGTTACTTGTTCAGCATAAACTTTAAGGCTTGCATAAATTAGCAAAGAAAATAATAAAATGTAGTTAGTGTACCTTCGCAATTTACATGTCCTTGTAATTAAAAAGAAGTCATTAATTTAGAAAAAATACCGCATACATAATTGAGAAAAGTTGAACGCTTAAAAGAAATGTTCAGTTATATCATTACTATATGCTTATGCGCTCTTATCTTCAAATATTGTTTAATAAAGTATACTTTTAATTTTGTGGTAATTCTTTGATATTAGGTAAGCGTTGATATTGGTATGAAGATTTGGGTAGTTGCATAGCGATATTAGTTAAAGTTTCCCACATTGACTTTAACGCCATTCGATTTGCTAACCATTTGGGAACTGAGCCCATTGGGTCTGCAATAATAGTATGTTCAATAAAAACGGTATTATTAATTAAGGGGGTAATTTTCCAATGTGCCGATTGAATATTTATTGGTATTGTCTCATTTGTCGTGTGCTGACGATAATTAACACTTTCATCAGTAATTACCACCTGAACTGATAAGTTTTCGTTCTGCCAATATTTAGAGCGAATAATCATTTCTCTATTTTTAATGGGCCATAAGGCGTCAAAAGTTGTTTTAGATATATTCTCTTGTGAGGAAAGTGTTTTTAGTATCTCACTGTAGCTTGCGTTATGTAACCAACGAGGGATATTTTTGGTGTCCTGTAAAAATAATAAAATGGCAGAAAGAGATGATGTTATTTTTGCTTGCGCATGAATTTCAATTAAATCTTGATTTGGAATTTTACGATATTTTATACTCAGGTTTTTATTCTGTTTCCATAATTCCCAAGGGGGTGATACCAAACTTAATTCTTTTTGTTTTTTATCAACTATATCAATAGCTAACGCGCTTGTTGTGATAATTGTTAGCAGTAGCAGTGCCGATGTTTTTAGTAGTTGTATAGCTAATTGGCTAAAGTGTGTAAACATAATGTCTCTAGTTATTGCAATAATTCGTGATTTCCCCTATATTGCCGTGCTTATATTGGTTCTGCGTTAATTTTATCCTAGAACCTAGCGAAATAAAATAACAAATTCAAGTGACACTACGTAGGTGCCACCACTGAACAAAGGAAATTTCATGCCAGTAATAACTCTCCCTGATGGTTCTCAACGTTCTTTCGAAAATGCAGTATCTGTAATGGATGTTGCACTTGATATAGGTCCAGGTTTAGCTAAAGCAACTATTGCAGGGCGTATAGATGGTAATTTGGTTGATGCCTGTGAATTAATTGAAGCCGATGCAAAGCTACAAATTATTACTAGTAAAGATGATGAAGGATTAGAAATTATTCGTCACTCTTGTGCACATTTATTAGGTCATGCAATTAAACAACTATGGCCTGATACTAAAATGGCTATTGGACCTACTATCGATAATGGTTTTTATTATGATGTTGATCTTGAACATACCATTACGACAGATGATTTAACTAAACTTGAAAAACGCATGACAGAGTTAGCGCGGTCTAATTATCAAGTTGTTAAAAAAGTAGGTTCATGGCAAGAAGCTCGTGATGCATTTGAAACACGTGGTGAAAGTTACAAAATTGAAATTTTAGATGAAAACATTAGCCGCGATGATACTCCTGCGTTATATCATCACGAAGAATATATTGATATGTGCCGTGGCCCACATGTGCCTAGCATGCGTCATTGTCATCACTTTAAGTTAATGAAACTTGCTGGCGCTTATTGGCGTGGTAATTCAGACAACAAAATGTTGCAACGAGTTTATGGCACCGCTTGGGCTGATAAAAAGCAATTAAAAGCTTATATTCAACGCCTTGCT
>JALJPB010000049.1 GCA_022969175.1 Colwellia sp.
CATCTTCTGGGAAAGCATCAGCGTTATTGCCTACGCCATCACCATCAGTATCAGTTGTTTCTGTTGGATCTAGAGGAAAGGCATCATCTTCATCAACGACTCCATCGCCATCACTATCACTAACAATGTGTTCATCTGTGACAACAAATTCATTAACTACATCTTTTTGATTAAGTATAGCAATACCTAAACATTGATCATTGTCATCAGTAATAACCACTCGACGCAAACCAAACCAATAATCAGCAGTAAAGGTTTCTCCTTGCGCTAAAGTGTCGTAAAGGTAGTCATTTATCATGTCTCCTTTATCACTATCAACACGATAAATTTTAATGGTGGTATCTGTAGAATTGGTGATATTAAATGTATAACTTACGTCATCAATTAGATGTTTTTCCATTAAATCACAGCTGCCAATAGTATTATCTGCTGGCAAAACTTCCGGTGGTGCTGCATTAGCAACAATGGACTCATCAATAAAGTAGTTTGCAGTTAGGTTATCAGTGACGGCTACCGCCAAACAATTTAACCGCGAATCGGCAAGCATGATACGGCGATTGCCATACCAGAAATCTGCGCTATAACTATCTCCTGATGCTAAAGTATCATAAAGATTACTGTATATTGGCTCGCCCGTTTCATCATCAACTCTAAAGATATGTACCGGATAGTCGGTCGTATTGGTAATGGTAAAGTCACGTGCTTCTGACAACGGAATATGTGGCTGCATTAATTGACAAGAGCCTAGTTCATCAGCCTCCGGTAAAATTTCAGCGACTACATTTTCAACATCTATAGCTTCAATAGTGTAGTCATTATTAGCGGAAGTTAGTACAGCGACAGCAACACAATTTCTGTTGCTGTCAGTTAACATCAAACGATCTGTTTGTAACCAATATGTCGCGGTATAACTTTCACCTAATGCTAACGTTTTATAGTTACTATTTCCCCTAATACCTGTCGTGTTATCTATCCAAAATAGTGAAATAGGTACTTCGGTATTATTGGTAACTGTTAATGAGTCAGCCGTGGCTGCATCATATTTTCTTGCATATTGTTGCTCTAAATCACAAGACCCTAAAGTGTTATCTTGAGGTGTTTCAGCAGTTACCGGTGCTACGGCGGTAGAGTTATCCAAAACAAAACGCTCAAAATCATTTTCATGGTTATCACTGACCAATCTTAAAGCAGCAGTAAAAGCATCATTGTCACCCACCATTAAAGTATCAGCGAGTAACTGTAATTCTTCTGGATGCTCTTGAGCTAAATACCAAATGGCAAAATATGCCCACAGGTAAAGTTCGTCATAACCATAATACATAAATAATACATTATAAAAAGGAGGTATAATCAAGCCATCCACTTCAGTTAATGTACGTGTGTGGTCAGTGCCATGAGCAATATATTCTGCTAATCCTTCAGACCATGCGACGACAAAGTCATAATCGCCAAAACCTCCAGCTTTAATATACCGGCCATCAAGATAATGGACAAACTCATGCTCCAAATTATAAATGTCATCGGCCATTTCGCACGAATATCCGACCCAATCTTCAGGACATTGCATAGCAATAAATCGTGCTTGATTACCATCATCGCTTGGTGTCCCTTCTAAATAGATACCGCCATTATCAGTATCTATACCAAAAAATTCACCGGCATATTCTTCATAATCATCAGGGCTAGCAAAAACTACAACTTCTAGGTGGTTATTATAATCATTAACTAATGAAGCGCCTTGCGTTGAAAAAACACTATGAAAATTTGACTCCAGTGTTGCCATTTGCTCACAAGAGCGTATGAGTGTTTCAGTAGAGATACTTGCTTGAGCACGAATGGTTAAATTAGCTGAGCATGCATATGAGACTGTTAAAATGTCCTCTTCTTTAGGTGGGGCCCAACAATAGTCAAATAAAGCATCATCTACAGAACATTCTCTACTCGCTCTTTCAATAAAATGTTCTGTAATAACGCCTTCTAAATATAACTGAGAAACTTCAGGAATTAAGTTTTGATGTATTTCGATAAAAATTCCATCAATTCTACTTTGAGCATCTTCATTGGCGATCAGATAAATTTCGCCCAGTAAATAATAGCTATTATAAGTAAACCAAGTTAAATCATAATCACTTGTCCAACGGCGATCTAACGATGTTTCCCCTAAAAGAGTAAAAGAACGCAGGACAGAAAGCACATCTAACATTTGCTTATTAAACGCATTTATTATGCCATTTGTCTCTGACGAAAGAGGAAAACGTAGAGACCTCATCACTTCAGTCATACTTTCAATTGCGCCATCTAGATCAAAAGGATTTATTTGCAATGAATAAAATTGAACAATTGCCAGCAGGTAGGGTAAATGGTTTGAGTAATAACTCGCTAATGTACTTTTTTCAAATATATATAAGGCATCAATATATAATAATTGAAGTGCACTTGCTTGTTGACTAACCGCCAAAAAATTAGTCATCGACGCGACAGCGATTAAGGCATTATTTACCGCTAATGCCTCTGCGTCATTAACATCTTCGCCATATCTTTGGTAACTTTCAATGAAGGGCATTAATTGGGTAAAGTCAGTATCACTTATATCACCTTGTTCGGCAATAAAATGGATGGCCTGAGCAACATCGGAAATTGAACCAATGTTATCTTCAGCAATACTTCGATAATCACTACTGTCAGCTGCAATTATTTGGTTAACAATAGCGGAAAATTCTGTTTTTGATGTTAGACCTGACATTGGTATATCAACTACTATGTCAGTATCAAATACGATAAATTCACCTAAAGGCTCGGGGATGTCCCCCCCGGTAACCGCTACTAATAAAGTTAACTCACTAACATTACCGCCAATAGTAAAATAATGATTTCCGACACCCGAAATAAAAGACAGTGTTTCCTCATTGCTATTAGCGGTATCTACTTGAGCAATTTCTTTGTCATTGTCCCAAGATTCATCAGAAAAAAGCTCAATAGAAGCACCATTAGAGCCAACAAAGCTACCACCTGATGTAGTGATGGTCACATTGCTGTTATCTAGTGGAATATAAACCCATAGATAATGCCCGAAATCTGTTAAACAATAACTTTGATTAGCAGCTACAATCGTTTGTCTTTCTAAGGTTTTTTCACCACACATATCGGCAGCAAAAGTATTTGAGCTAATAAGGAGAAGTAAAAAGGAAATAATGGAAGTGATTATTTGGCAGGGATTTATCATTTAGCTGGACCTCAATTAATGAGTTCCATCTCACTTGTTAACAGTTAATTGCCAATAGAATATCTTATACAACATAGTTATATAATAATATTACACACTGGCTAACTATAGACAACAAATAGATTGTTGTCTCTTTGTAAACTGAGGGGTTTTAAATTTATGTGCTAATCACCTAGTACAAGTCTAGAGCACAAGTTTACGCTGTTCAGTTAACCCCATTGCCAATATAAAAGGATCTTGTTTTTGCTTAGCAATAAAATCACTTTTGCTATTCATTGCTAACCACTGCTGGCTGATCAAACTTTGCGCTACCGCACCACCTAAGGTTGAACCTGGACCTAATATAATCAACTTGTCAGGAGCATATTCTTTAACGGCGACTTCAATCGCTTTGCTAAAATTATACCGGCTAACAACTTGTCTTTCTAAGGTGTAATTATACAGTGCATCAACATCAGTACTATGAGGTTGCCAAATTTGCCCTAAACCATCAATCAGAGGAATATCTGGTTGGCTAAACAAATTTGATGGTAATAGCGACTGGGCTTTTTTAGCTGTTTCAGTTAACAATGGCGTGTGAAAAGCAGCATGATTAAACAAGTTCATTGGATACCTGTCTTGTACTACAGGTAATAATTGCTCTAAGGCTTTTAATCCCGCTTTGTTACCACCAAAAACGGTATAGCCCCCAAGATTAATTGAGATATGAACGTCACACTCCTCTTGCTTATTTACTTGTACTAACCACTTTTCGATGTTCTCAACCACTTGATTATTAATAGACCAATTTTCATCTGTGATTGGGTAAATCATTTGACCGCCGATAACGCCATCGGTCATCATCGACCCCATAGTATTGATAAGCTTAATAGCGGCCTGTGGATTTAACGCGCCAGCAACGGCAAGTGCGATGTACCAGCCCATTGAATTTCCCGTTACTGCGACGATGTCGTATTCATCTTTATCAATGCTTTGGAAATCGCCCATAGCACAGCCATAAATTAGCGCTGACGCATTTTCACCAGCGGTATGTAAACGCATACTGTATTGCGGCATTGCGTCAAGTTCAGAAATAGTAACTTGCCCTTGCTGAGTGCGGTATTTATCTATTACCTCAATTAGCTCAGGTTTATCACTATGTAATCGCTGTAAATAACCTAGTTCTTCTTTGTTATAAGTACCACGCCCAGGACAAATGACTACCGCTCTTTTTTTGGTTTTATTGCCCGAATTGGTAATGGTATCAGCAGGTGTCATTATTTATCCTCCTTATTAACTAAGGTTTTTGCGGTATCAACAATTTCTTGTATTGATGGCAATACATGGTAAGCCGCAGCACCTAATGGAATAAAGCTGTCTTGTGCGGTAATACGCTTGGTATTTATCATTTTTGATTTACTATCTGCTTGTGCTTCAGCTAACAAGGTGACCAGTGCTTCACTAATTGATCCCGTTTGTCGACATTCATCCACAATTAAAATGTTTTCACATTGCAGGGCTTGCTCAACAATGCCTTTTTTATCTAAAGGCGCTAACCAGCGCAGATCTATCACCCGGCATTTAATGCCGTGCTCATTTAAAATTCTTTCTGCTTGGCGAGATAAGTAATAGCCATTACCATAAGAGATAATGCAAAGCTGCTTACCTTCACCAAACGTACTAATTTCCATTAAAGAGCCAACATTATCTTTAGCTGGAGTAACATAATTTGATGTCCATAGGCCGTCACCTTCATCGTGTAAGTCTTTAGTCATGTAAAGGGCTATTGGTTCTAAAAAAATTACTAACCTTTGTTGTTCTCGCGCTAATTTGACACTTGTTCGCATCATAGCCACTGCATCAGCACCATTTGAAGGACATGCCATGATGAGCCCTGGGATATCACGAAATACAGCAAAAGAGTTATCGTTATGAAAATGACCACCAAAGCCTTTTTGATACGCCAAGCCAGCAATCCGAATAACCATGGCATTACTAAATTGGCCATTCGAGAAAAATGGTAGGGTTGCTGCTTCACCACGTATTTGATCTTCAGCATTATGGACATAAGCTAAGAATTGAATCTCAGGGATGGGTAAAAAGCCATTGTGCGCCATACCAATAGCTAGACCTAAAATTGACTGCTCATCAAGTAAGGTATTAATCACTCGATTTTTACCAAATCGTTGACTTAACTTAGCCGTAACATTGTAAACACCACCTTTTTTGGCAATATCTTCACCACACATAACGATATTTTCATTTTCAGCCATTAAGTCCATCAATGCCCAATTAAGTAATCTAGCGCAATGCTGCTTTTTATTAAGGTTATGTTTTTCATGAGAAAACAACTCTTTTCGTTGCTCTTCGCTTACCATATTATGATGTTCAGAACTGACCGATTTTGGCAATATAGGCGGTTTAATACTCGCCATCACTGCCTCAGCGCTTTCAAGTTTTGCTTTAGTAATAACCTGCCCAGCAACCTGGGCAATACGTTGCTCAACTTCTTGGTAGATTTTAATAATTTCTTCTTGAGTTAAAATATTATTTTCCAACAATATTCGTGCGCTGTGCAGTAAGGGATCATTAAATTCAGTGTCTTCAATATCTTTCATCTCACGATAAACAAATTCAGCATCAGAGCCCGCATGGCCTAATATCCGTACCGTTCTCATATGCAAAAACACAGGTTTACCTTGCCCGCGAGCAAGCTTCTCAGCTTGTTTAGCTTTTTGATAAGTATCCAATAAATTTAGACCGTCACAATAGATGTAGTTGAGTCCCGCACGGTCTTTATAATTAGCAGCAATCCAACCATCAGGTGTAGCGGTTGAAATACCAATGCCATTATCTTCACAAATATAAACAATAGGCATGGGAATTGATTGATAAGCCGCCCAAGCAGTCGCGTTTAATGCACCTTGTGTCGTGGAATGATTAGAAGAAGCATCACCAAAATTACAGACAATTAAACTGTCTTCTGGCATGTTTTTCGATAGCTCATCGCTTAGTGCCAACCTTTTAGCTAACGGCACACTAAAAGCGGCTCCCATAGCTTTAGGCAAATGCGAAGCAATAGTACTAGTTTGCGGTGGAATGTTTAATGATTTAGAGCCCAATACCTTATGACGACCACCAGAGGTAGGGTCATCTTTTGATGCGGCAAAAGAAAGCAACATGTCATAAATAGGAGTTTGACCCGGTACTTGCTTGCTTCGTTGGATCATAAATGCACCACTTCGATAGTGCAAAAACGCCATATCGGTTGGTCTAAAGGCTTTAGCATAAGCGGCATTACCTTCATGACCCGAACTACCAATGGTATAAAAACTTTGCCCCTTTTTTTGCATAATACGTGATTGCAAATCAAGGTGACGACTGATTACTTGGGTTTCAAATAAATCAATA
Organism: Colwellia sp.; assembly: GCA_022969175.1. Classification (GTDB taxonomy): domain Bacteria; phylum Pseudomonadota; class Gammaproteobacteria; order Enterobacterales; family Alteromonadaceae; genus JALJPB01. The sequence goes on from JALJPB010000049.1 coordinate 6,614, forward strand.
ACATCAGGAGGTGATAAACCAACGTCACTTGGCGTGAGCGTAATACTTGATGTTGGTAGAATATTGGCATTAACTGCATTGATAAAATTATCTCTTACCAATTTGTTACGATCTGACATGGTGGCTCCACAAAGGAAAGGTCGATAGATACCAAACTGAAATAATTCAGTTGGCATAAAAACGTCATCCCCGATATTATTATTGGGGCTTTAAAAATGACTTTAAAGATTCCGTCCCCGACTAATAACTTCGAGGATAATGAAAAGATTGGTAAAATGACGTAATTTATAACTCAAATAGTGTTTAGCTAAAATACTCGTTAGTAAAAAGCTTGAATACCTGTTTGTGCACGACCCAAAATTAGGGCGTGAACATCATGGGTACCTTCATAAGTATTTACTGCTTCTAAGTTCATTACATGGCGAATAACGTGGAATTCATCACTGATGCCATTTCCGCCATGCATATCACGGGCAGTACGAGCGATATCAAGAGCTTTACCACATGAATTACGTTTGATTAATGAAATTGCTTCTGGCGCTAACGTGCCAGCATCCATTAAACGGCCAGCTTGTAGACAAGAGAATAATCCCAAAGTGATTTCAGTTTGCATATCAGCCAGTTTTTTCTGAATAAGTTGAGTAGCGGCTAGCGGTTTACCAAATTGTTCACGGTCAAGAGTATATTGACGAGCAGCATGCCAACAGAATTCTGCTGCCCCTAATGCTCCCCAAGCGATACCATAACGTGCTTTATTTAAACAACCAAATGGACCCGATAATCCTTTAGCATTTGGCAACATGTTATCACTTGGTACAAAAACATTGTCCATAACAATTTCGCCAGTGATTGATGCCCTTAATGAAAATTTACCCTCAATTTTTGGAGCGCTTAACCCTTCCATACCTTTATCAAGAATAAAGCCACGAATAACTCCGTCAAGTTTTCCCCAAACAACAAAAACATCAGCAACAGGAGAGTTAGTGATCCACATTTTTGTACCCGTTAAACGATAACCACCGTCCACCGCGACTGCTTTGGTTAACATGCTGGCAGGATCTGAACCTGAGTTTGGCTCAGTTAAACCAAAACAACCAATATATTCACCTGTTGCAAGCTTAGGTAAATACTTCATCCGTTGCTCTTCACTGCCATAAGCATAAATAGGATGCATTACTAATGACGATTGAACACTCATGGCACTTCGATAGCCACTATCTACACGCTCTACTTCACGAGCAACCAAACCATAAACTACATAGTTAACACCTGCACAGCCATATTTTTCAGGAAGCGTAGCGCCTAATAAACCTAATGCACCAAGCTCTTTCATGATCTCTACATCAAATTTTTCATGACGGTTGGCTTCTAAAATACGCGGCATTAACTTCTCTTGGCAATATTGATGCGCGCTATCACGAATCATACGCTCTTCTTCAGTTAATAAAGAATCAAGGGACAAGGGATCTTGCCAATTAAAAGTAGGACGATTTGCGTTAGACATTTTGTAAACCTTGGTTAAGAAAACTATCAATGAGATTAATTATGGTCAAGATAGTATAAAAAACCTAGTTAAAGTTAAAATATCAATTACCTTTACTTACTATAGCTTTTGCCTATACCTAAGTTTATAATCGGTTAATTATCGTTCTGAAAGTTGAGTTAGTGTGGATTTACGTACTCTTAAATATTTTGTTTTTGTTTATGAACAACAAAGTTTCAGCGCAGCCGCTAAATTATGCTTTGTTGCTCAACCTTCTATATCTTCAGCTGTTGCCCAACTTGAACAAAGTTTAAATACTCAGTTTTTTATTCGTTATGCTAGGGGCGTAAAACCTAGCAAGGCTGGTGAACGACTGTACCCTTTGGCTAAACAATTGCTCGGCCAAGCTGATGCAATTAAAACACTATTTACCGACCAAAGCATCAAACAGCCTTTTTATCTTGGAGTGACAAAAGGTTTGGGGGTTGAACGTATGAGTGCACTACTTAAAGACTTTACTGCCTCACAAAATTTGATGGAGCTAACGTTAGTTTCTCAAAACCAAACAGCTGATGCCCGCATTATTATCAAAGAAGAGCTGGATGAAAAAGAACATTTTATTTCATTGTGGCAGGAAGACTACAAACTAGCATTGCCTTATAACCATGTTTTATCGCTAAAAGAAAACATTACCTTATCAGATTTAGATGGGCTACCTTTTATTCATCGTAACCCTTGCACTGCATGGAATAGCCTCAACGATACATTAACATTGGCAGGGTTTAGTGTTGATATCAGAGCAAAGATACAAACTATCGATTACGCATTAGGGTTAGTTCATGCGGGCTTAGGTTGTGCGCTTGTACCTGCACATCCTGAGGTTTTAAATAAATCTGAAATTGTTTTTCGTGAAATTGAAGGACTAAAATTAATGCGAGAAATCGTTTTTGCTTACCAACAATCGTCCCCTGTTATTGAAAAATTAAAGTCTTTAGTCATTAACCATAGGCAGAACATCGGAGAATTGCCGAAAAACAGCCGACTTTAAGCTAAAGTAGGTCCAAATATTAGACTTTATTCTCATCCCCTACTAGGCTATTGATACGTACTTTAAAAGCAACAATGTACAAGGGTTTATTAGGCTTCTAGCTGATTAAATATTTCCATAAAATAATAAATCCCATAAATCAAAACGGAGTTCGACCATGGATAAAGTTCGTTTACTTGGGCTATTAATTGCCCTGTTTTTTGTCGTAGTTAATAACAATGTGATTGCTGAAGAGAATAAGTTAACAGAGGAAAGTTCCAGCGCTGAAAAAAGTGGGGAAACGACTAAGAATCCAGCCGATGAAACAATCAAAAATAATGCCGAGTCAGTTGCTAACAAAACAGTTGATAACACCCTGCCCGCTGACATTATAAAAGCAGAAGAGACGACAAAAAACAGACAGTTTTCTGCCAGCGATTTTTATCAAACAACGTCAATATTTGGCTCTTCTGTCAGTCATGATGGTACTAAGGTTTTAGTCAGTAGTGATAAGTCTGGTATCTATAACCTTTACCAATACCCAATAGATGGCAGTGAACCAGCACAACTTAGCAACTCAAAGACCAGCAGTATTTTCGCCCAAAGTTGGTTTCCCAATGATGGCCGTTTATTGTATTCTGCAGATCAAGCAGGCAACGAGTTAAATCATATTTATGTGCGAGAAGTCAATGGCAACATCAAGGACTTAACACCAACTACTACACCAGAGGGAAAGCTAAAAGCCGTTTTTTTATCATGGCTTCAAAACAATAATTCATTTTTCATTATGACCAATGAGAGGGACAACAAAAGCTTTGATCTGTATCGTTACACCACTGACGGTTATCAACGTGAATTGATTTATAAAAACAGTAATAGCTACTCTATTGGTCGAGTAAGCCCTGATGGTAAATGGTTAAGTTTAACTCACTCTGTATCAAATGCTGACTCAAATATCTATTTAGTCGATCTAACCAGTGAAAATAAACCTCTAAAACTTATTACTGAACATCAAGGCAATGTCAGTTATCGCTCATTCACTTTTACCCCTGACAGTCAGCAACTTATTTATGCAAGCAACGCAGAAAGTGAGTTTTCTCAAGCATGGCGCTTTGATATTGCCACAGGTAATAAATCAGTATTTTATGCTACCAATTGGGATGTTTCATTTGTACGTTATTCTAAAGATGGCCATTACTGTGTGGTTGGCACCAATCAAAATGCAAAAACCAAAGTTAAAGTCATTAACTTAGCCAGTAAAAAACGCTTCAAAATGCCAAAAATGCCAAAAGGCACAATAAGAGGAATTAACTTTTCAGCCGACTCAAGCTCAATGGTATTCTACATTAATGCCGATAATTCCCCTTCGAACCTATACAGTTATAGAATTGGTGATGACAGTATTAAGCAGTTAAGCAATAGTCTAAGTGCTGTAATGTCAGTAGACGATCTTGTAGTCAGTAAAGTAAAACACTTTAAAAGCTTTGACCAATTAAAAATTCCAGGACTGTTATACCAACCAAAAATGGCAAGTAATACCAACAAAGTACCAGCATTAATCTGGGTTCATGGCGGCCCAGGTGGACAATCAACACAAGTATACCGTGCAGCCATTCAGCATTTAGTTAATCAAGGATATGCCATTTTTGCCGTCAATAATCGGGGCTCTTCTGGCTATGGTAAAACCTTTTTTCATTTAGATGATAAAAAACATGGTGAAGATGATTTACAAGATATTGTCTATGGTAAAAAATATTTACAAAGCCTTGATTGGATTGACGGTAAAAGAATAGGCATTATCGGTGGCAGTTATGGCGGTTATATGACCATGGCTGCCTTGGCATTTACCGATGAATTTAAAGTAGGTATTGATATTTTTGGCGTCACTAATTGGCAACGCACATTAACAAGCATTCCACCATGGTGGGAAAGCTTTAGAAAATCGTTATATGATGAAATGGGCGATCCAGCAACCGATGGTGAACGTCACAAACGAATTTCGCCACTGTTCCATGCGCAAAACATTAAAAGCCCAGTATTAATTGTACAAGGTGCAAATGATCCTAGAGTATTACAAGTTGAAAGTGACGAAATGGTCAGCGAAATTCGTAAAAACAATGTCCCAGTTGAATATGTACTCTTTAGCGATGAAGGCCATGGTTTTACTAAAAAGGTCAATCGAATTAAAGCCTCTGATGCCTATTTGGCCTTTTTACAAAAGTATTTATAACCTCCTTTCATCAAACTTGAAGCAGTCAAGGTAAACTCGTTAAACATGTTCTATTTTACCTTGACTATTCAATAATCTAGCCTCAATATCTACTGATATAAACTGACTAAAAATTAATACTATTGGGACTTTCCATGAATGAGTTTTACCCAGAAATAACACCCTTTAATGATTTTTTACTGAATGTAGATGATCAGCATCAAATATACGTAGAGCAATGTGGTAATCCACAAGGCCAACCGGTGTTGTTTATTCATGGTGGGCCAGGCGGTGGTTGCTCGATAAACGATCGCCGATTTTTTGATCCGAAAAAGTATCATATTATTTTGTTTGATCAACGTGGCTGTGGGCGTTCATTGCCTCATGGTTGTTTAGAGAATAATGAGACCTCACTGTTAGTTGAAGACATAGAAAGAATTCGTCAACAGCTCAATATTGATAACTGGCATGTATTTGGTGGCTCTTGGGGCTCTACTTTAGCACTGGTTTACGGACAGACTTATCCAAGTAATGTTAACAGTTTAGTACTACGCGGCATTTTTCTAGCCCGTGATATTGATACTAACTGGACATTTTCTGGCGGTGGGGCAACACGTGTTTTTCCAGACTTTTGGCATGAGTATTTATCCGCCTTACCTGCAGATAAGCAAAATGGCGGTGTACAAGCCGCTTACGACATAATGACAGGGCAAGATAAAGAGCTCGCGATGCAAGTTGCCAAGGCTTGGAGTATATGGGAAATTCGTTGTTGCACATTAGTACCTGATCAAGCATTTGTTGATGCCGCAACAGGTGATGAATCAGCATGGACTTTAGCTCGTCATGAAGCCCATTTTATGGTGAATGACTGTTTTTTATCAGAGAATCAAATCCTGAAAAACTGCGATAAAATTAAAGACATTCCAACAACTATCGTGCACGGTCGCTATGATATTGTTTGTCCGTTTGATAATGCATGGTTATTACACCAACAACTACCTAATTCAACCTTAGTTGTTAGTGAAGCGTCTGGTCACGCCTCAGTTGAAAAAAACACTAAACATCACTTAATTGCCGCTACTCAGAAAATGTTAACCCTTTAACTGTTGAACTAATTAATGATTCATTCGCCTAAAGCTATTATTCCGGCGCACTTTGCGCTGGAATACTATACCAATAAGTGTTTTCACTAATAAAATATTGAGACTCACCGACTATTCTCAGTCACTTGTTGAGCCTTTTACCGATATTGCTCTTGAACACTTTTACCAAGAGCAGTTATAGACCAAATTTCACCGTTTGATCCTTCACCATTTTTAGTAAAACCTTTATCCATAAGGCTATGAAGATAGTCAATTATTTCTGATTTACTGATCCCTGTTTCGCCAGATATTGTATTGGCATATCTCCATGTGTAGCCCTGCTTTAACAAACAGACCAGTATACAGTTTTCATCGTGAGTTAAATCTCCTTGAGCTTTTGCTTGTTCTCTTTGTTCAATTGTCGGCTCGGTCTGACTCTCTAACATAGTATGAACCATGTTCATTTCAGCTTCAAAGCCAGCGCCTTTAAACTTAGATATTTTATCAATATTTGTAAACGCTAAACCAATAGCGCCCGCTAATATCGCTAAGCCCATTTCTGCAGCAAGTGACATAAAACCATAGGTAGCACTTATACCGAGTAACATAGTAAATGATGCAATTTGAAATGTTAATTTGATAGAAAATTCCTTTTTATAAAACGCCTAACTATTAGGCGAGAGTTTAGTCGACTTAAATGAGTGACGAAGCAGTATAAGCCAACTGAGTTTTATCCTTACCTAATAATTTATTAGGTATATTTAATTCAATACTTTAATTTGACTTAACACTTTAATTTGACTTAATTGTGTAATCTTTATATGGGTTTGGTAATAATATTTATTAGTCACCCGGCCTCTTGAGATAAAATCAATTTTTGCACGCTTTGCCTCACCGTCAACTTCTATATATTTATCAATAAAATAACTATCAGGGGTCACACCATACTTTTTGGTAAACTCTAAGACTACATCTGGAGCAAGTGCAATCGTAATAGCTCTTCTGTCTTTGTAGTCCATTTCAGTATTCAAAAAAACTTCACCTCTTTTAATTCCTGACGCTTTAATTTGAAACTTAAAAGTTCCACGTACTCCATTTGGAGCATTTTGTTCCGTCAAAGCAATTAAATTCATAGTATCAGATATGTTAATACTAGGTGGTGGGTTACATGCACTGAGAATCAGAACAGATATTAATATTAAATATTTCATGTACAACTTCCTTTGTTTGTATGCCAAATAGCTAATTACGGAGACTTCATAGTAATATCCTTCTTAATCCTAAATCAACTTAACCTCCGATAATATACCATAATATCAACAAACTACCTTTGTGATAAAAATGTGATATTCATGTGACACTTCCGCAACTTCTGTCCTTCATACTTGTTTCAACTGAGTTAACTCTAATTATTAAAACAAGGAAAGCACTATGAAAATCAAATCACTCATCAGCACAATAACACTTGTTGCAGCAAGCGCATCAACTATGGCTCAAGACTTAGACATTACCCTTACTAACCTTAGCCAAGGGCTCTATTTCACCCCAATATTAACAACAGCTCATACTAGCGATAGCTCAGTATTTTCACTGGCAACAGCAGCAAGTGCAGAATTACAGGCGATGGCTGAAGGTGGCGATATTTCAGGTTTAGTGAGTATGCTGTCAAACGCTAACGCTAACACCAATGAAAACCCAGCCAGCGGTTTATTAGCCCCGGCCATGTCTACTAGTTATATGTTAACTAACGATAGCACGAATACCCTATTGTCATTAACGACGATGATTTTGCCCTCTAATGATGGCTTTGTTGGTTTAGACAGCTGGACCATTCCTACCGAAGTTGGTACTTATACTATTATGTTAAATGCCTATGACGCAGGTACTGAAGCTAACAATGAGTTAATAATTGATGGCGGTGGAGCGCCAGGAACTGCCGGCATACCAGCAGCACCAGGAGGAGATGCGGGTACCAATGGTAGTGGTGTTACTAACAGTGAAACTAACATGATGGTACATATCCATCGTGGCACATTAGGTGATGATGACTTAGCGGCTGGCAAAAGTGATTTAGACAACCGTGTACATCGCTGGTTAAACCCTGTTGCAAAATTAACTATTGTTGTTAAATAAGGAGGCGTCATGTCAATTTCACTGTTTATTAATCTCAAAAATAGCAGCAATAAGTTAGCTACTATTGCTGTATCAGTACTAATGATGACTTTACTTAGTGCTTGTAATGATAATAATACCAGCATACCTGTGGTTATGCCTGAACCTGAGCCAGAACCAACTGAATATAGTTATCAAGTCACGGTAACGAATTTAACTTACGCCCAGCCGCTTTCTCCCGTTACTGTTGTTTTACATGCCGATGAAAAAATGTGGATGATAGGCACCAGTGCATCTATTGCTTTAGAGAAGTTAGCAGAAGCAGGCGATAATACCGATTTTATTGCTCAGGATAGTATTATTACTTCGATGAGTGATGATGGTGTATTAATGCCGGGTTTATCATCAATGATTACGGTCAGTACAACAGATACTAGCGCAACGCATTTATCGGTAATTACGATGTTAGTGAATACAAATGATGCTTTTTCCGGTCTAACTGGTTTGGAGTTATCAAACTTTGACCTTGACCAAACAAACTCGTGGAATTTAAATGTTTACGATGCAGGCACAGAAGCGAATTCTGAAATGGCAGGCACTATTCCTGGTCCAGCGGATGGCGGTGTAGGTTTTGATGAAATGCGTGATGATGTAAATGTAGTAACTTTGCATCCAGGGGTAGTTAGCCAAGATGATGGATTAACTAACTCGGTATTAACACAAACACACAGGTTTGATAATCCAGCAATAAAGTTAACCATCACTCGGATAAAATAATATCGACGGTGGTTAATTAACAGCTAACACGGCAGGGTTTATACTTAGTGAACAATAATCCTGCCGCTCAAACTTGTGACTTTCACCTTTATGACTATTTTGAAAAAAAATAACCAAGCACTCATCAAAGACCGGGTATTGATTGTTGAAGACGAACAGGATATTGCCAACTTGATTCAAGTGCACCTGACCGAATTAGATCTTGATGCAGAAATTTGTGGTGATGGTAAACAAGCGCTGACAAAAGCACTAGAGCAAGATTATCAATTGATTATTCTTGATGTAATGTTACCGGGTATAAATGGTCTTGATATTTGCCGACAAGTTCGAGAGGCAAAACCTTTACAGTCAATTTTAATGTTGACATCAAGAACCTCGGAAACTGATCGTGTTTTAGGACTAGAGCTTGGTGCTGATGATTACATGACCAAACCTTTTAGCATTAGAGAGTTACAAGCTAGGGTAAGATGTCAATTAAGACGTGTTCATTGCATTGAACAATCGGCTCAATTAAATGCCTCAATCACAAACTTACCAGCAGAAGATGAACAGAGAAATGCCACTTGTATTGGTCAGTTAATGATTGACCATAGGTACCATCAAGTAAGCCATAAACAACAGATTATTGAGTTAACATCTACCGAGTTTGAACTGTTAAGTTTTTTCGGAAAACACCCTGATCAAGTATTTTCACGTAGTCAGTTACTCGATTCTGTATGGGGGTATCATCACAGTGGTTATGAACATACCGTAAACTCTCACATTAATCGATTGAGAAATAAACTTGAAGAAAACAGCGCTCAGCCGAAAATTATACAAACGGTATGGGGTGTTGGCTATAAACTAAACTCTAGTGGAGTACTTTAATGTCCTTAACCTCGCCTTTTACTTTTCCTTTTTCAAATGGGCTATCACTCTATCAACGACTGGCAATTTCAGTAGTTGCTGCCTTTATTGTTATCAGCTATTTATTATTTTGGTGGAGTAACTCATTAGCAGATCATGCTAAATATAAAGCTGAACAACAACTTCATATCGCCCTCGCGACCCATTTAGCTGGCGATAACCCATTACTACAAGACGGCGTTTATGACAAAGCTGCACTTGAAAACCTATTCCATACGTTAATGTTACTCGGCCCAGCATTTGAGTTTTATTTTATTGATCCCGCAGGAAAAATATTAACCTACTCTGCTGACGCTAAAAAAATTAAGCGCCAATCTATCGATCTTGCTCCTCTTGTTGAACTAATTGCAAATCCTGAAGTACTGCCTATTTATGGTGATGATCCAAGGCATTTAAGCGATAAAAAAATATTCTCTGCAGCACCTATTTATTCGAAAACCAGCACCTCTAATCTAAGTATTTCTGATAAAAATCTACAAGGCTATTTATATGTCATCATTGGTGGTGAAATTTATGACTCAATTTTCTCTCGAGTTCAAGCTGACCAGCAACTGAAGCAAAGTGGTGTATTTTTAGCTGCCGCTTTAGTTTTATTATTGTTATTGCTACTGGCAATATTTAACTTCTTTACCACTCCGATAAGACAACTTGCCAAAGAGATGGAAATCCTTAAAAAAAATAACTTTAACCCAAAAAAAATGAGACTAACGTCATGGAATAATAATCAAAGCAATGAAGTACACTTGCTCGGTAATACTTTTAATGAAATGGTTGGTCAAATAAACTCGCAACTTTGCCAATTAACTGAAAATGAACGATTGCGCAAAGAGCTACTCACTCACCTGTCACATGATTTGAGAACACCACTTGCAGCAATGCAAGGGTACATCGAAACCATTGCCATCAAGGGTGATGCCATTACCCCCCGAGAGCGAGATCAATATATAACCACTGTTTTACGTAATTCAAGTCAGTTAAAATTGTTAATAGATCAAATATTTGAACTTGCACACTTAGAGGATGGCCAAGTATCAGTCAACTTAGAGACCTTTCCTATTGGGGAACTCATATTCGATATTGTTGCTAAATTCGCTTTAAAAGCCAGTGAAAAACATATTCGTTTAAGCTTCAACCCTCAACAATGCAGTTATTTGGTTTATTCTGACATTGCCAAACTGGAACGAATATTGACCAACTTAATTGAAAATGCGATTAGACATACTCCTGAGCACGGTGCAATTTCCTTAAGTGTTGAGCAGGAAAATGATAAAGTTAAAGTGGCGGTAATTGATACAGGCACAGGAATAAGTGATAAAGATTTAGCCTATATTTTTGATGCGAGATACCGTGCCAGCAATGCCAGTGGCGATAAATCACGTCACGTTGGTTTAGGATTAGCGATTAGTAAAAGACTGAGCTTATTATTAAACTCCGAGTTAAAAGTGGCGAGTGAATTGGGCAAAGGTAGTCAGTTTTCTTTTATACTACCAACGGTTTCGGTTTAGCTTAAATAGCTAGTTCAAATAAATTTTAAAATTGTTCTGCTGCTTCAAAGACCATTTTCTCTTTAGTAACAGGGTGCATAAATGCTAAATAAGCCGCATGTAAGTGTAAGCGTTTAGCTTTGTGTCCATATAAATCATCCCCTACTATCGGCATGTTCAAACCGTCAACATGAGCACAATGCATACGAAGTTGATGTGTTCTGCCTGTTTTTGGATATAAATGTACCCGAGTAAACTTCCCCCTCTCGCCTTCATTTTTTGCGATTACTTGCCACGAAGTTTCAGCCGATTTGCCATAGTTATAACAAACAACCTGCCGAGGCCTATCATTTAAATCAACACGTAAGGGTAAACTAATCACGCCTGACTGGGTTAATAAATCACCGTCAATTAAAGCGACATAGCGTTTTTCAACAACTCTTGAGATAAATTGTTGTTGCAGTTTTTTATGTGCTCTTTTAGTTAACGCTATTACCATCAAGCCAGACGTTGACATGTCAAGTCGATGTACAATTAATGGTCCGGTTGCCTCAGGAAATTGAGCTCTGATTCGGGAATAAACACTGTCTTCAATATTTTTCCCCGGAACCGATAAAAATTCACTGGGTTTATTGATCACCAGCATATGTTCATCTTGATAAACTATATCTAAGGTTTTTCCTACCGCAGGGTTAATTAATAACGGATTATCATCCAGTTCAATACCTGACAGCATATGCCCTAAAATAGGCTGGCATTTCCCTTGGCATGAGCCATAAAAATTTTTATGTTGACGTATCTCTGACTTAGGCGCGGCCCCCCACCAAAACTCAGCCATAGTGATAGGTTTCAAGTTATGATGAAAGGCATATTGTAATAACTTAGGAGCCGCACAATCACCTGAGCCTGCTGGAGGGGTTCTTTCAGGTATTTCATCAAAAATAGCGTTTAGGTTTTTTTCTTCACCTTTAATATTTAAAAATCGATAGTGATTAAATAATGTTTGTTGCAAGGCATTTGATAGAACTTTGCGTTGTTGTTTTAACTGTTCAATTTCATCAGTTAACTGTGTTAACTGATTCTCAACAACAGTCGTTTTGTCTTGCCAAAAAAGTTTCAAACCTCTTAACTGATTTTTTTCTTTAATGCTTTCTTTGCTGAGTTGTTCATTAATATGTCCTAAGGCATGTTCATCGAGAGTTTTTTTTGCAACTTCGCGTTTTGCTTTTCGCTGCTTTCTCCCTTCAATAATGACTTCACGGTAACTGGCAATATGTGATTCAGCCTCTTTAATTAGCTCTGCGAGTAATAAGGAAAAATCTTCAATTTCAACATTGCTTTGTAAGGATTCAAGATGGTCATTTATTTGATTGATCTCACTTTGACCGATTAGAAAAAAACCGTCTTTACTAAAAGTATCAAATACCGGCGGCACAAAGTTGTCAACAATGCTTTGATCTGCAAGCTTTCCTGAAAAAGCTGACAAATAGCCAAGTTCACCCGCTAGGTTTTGCACCACTAAGACACCAAACATCTTGCCACTTGCTGAAGCATGCTTGTTTACAAAACCAAAGTCGTGTTGCCAAGCAGTTTGATGCTCAAGGTAGTTTTGCAGCCCTTTAACTGCTAATAAAGATAATGGGTGTGGTTGATAATAAAATGGAAAAGTGAAGCGTTCGGGTAAGATGACATTAGCAATGGAGGATTTAAAAGGAGTAAAGCAATTGACAAAACTGTGCATATTAATTTATTGATCGTATAAAAAGGACAAGGAAGGGCTGACCGTAACGGTTTACCCCATCTATAGATTATAGCATTGAGCTACTCAGGATAGGTACTAAAAGTATCAGCCTTCTTCCCGTCATCAAACCAGCAGGGACGTTCATCCCAAAATATATTAGCTTGTGGTGTAATTTGTGGATTACCATCTAGATAACCTGCGGGGATAACTAAAAATGCACCATCGCGACTTAGATAAGGCACTTGTGAGCCACATTCAGTACAAAAACAATTACTAAAACGCACCGCATTAGGTAGATCAAAACGCTTGGTTAACTCTTTACCGGTATGCCATTTAATACTCTCTGGGTTAGTGAATATTAATGAGGCAAAAGCTGAGCCTGTTTTCTTTTGGCACCGGTCACAATAACATTGATAAAAGCGTTGAAATGGGCCTGTAACAGTACTACTGACCTTACCACACAAACAACTGCCATTTACTTGAATTTCCATTGATAAAACTCCATTTCACTAGTTTATATTTTGATAATGACATCATAGTCAGTATCGAAAAAAGAAACTAGCGAAATGTCTTATACCAAGTCCATTAAGTTAGTTCCCACTCAGAACTTGCCAGCGGTTTGAGAATAAATAGAATTTTTTTGCATATAGTCACTCTATATGAAAGAAATTCTGTGTGGTTATCATATCGCTGGAAAGTTCCCAAAGGGCGAGTTTAAAAGGCTTACAGTCTTCGTTATTGATTTTGATAAGGTTATTACATGGATGTAATACATTAGGGTAACGCAGGAGCAGTTACCGAGAATAACCATTCTCGGCTCTAGCATCCTGCTTCGCTCTACCTTCGCCATCCATGGTGTCGTCTTCAATCAATGCCTTGCCTCTAAGCCTTTTAACTCTCGCTGAGTAGGAAGAAACTTATTGGAATTGGTATTTAACTAGACTTTAAAGCGTTCAACTAACTCAGATAAGCGATCGGTTTTATCACCTAAATGGCCACAAATCACCATTAAACTTTGCGCTTCTGTGGACGTTTGTTCACCAATAATGTCTAACTCTTCCATGGTATGACTAATTGATTGAGTAACATTATCTTGATCTAAAGTAATGCTTACTATTTCTTTCATTTTATCCTGATTGTCATCAACTACCTGAGTAATTTCAGATAATTGACGATGTACTACATGGCTATCATCCATATATTTATTAACCTGACCACGAGTAACTTGCATGCTGCTTTCTGCCGCTTTAGCTTTTTCTTGTAAGTCGGTAATGTTCTTTTGAATACTTTCTGTCGACTCTTGAGTACGTTTTGCTAACTGGCGTACTTCATCAGCAACTACCGCAAAGCCACGGCCATGTTCACCAGCACGAGCAGACTCTATAGCAGCATTTAATGCTAATAAGTTGGTTTGATCAGCAATATTGCGAATAACATCCATCACTTCACCAATTGAATGACTGCTTTCTCTCAATTCTTCAATGGTATGTACAGCGGTATCAAAATTATCATTTAACTGAGTCAATCCTTTCATTGAATTACTCAATACAGCTTGACCTTCTTTAGAGGTTTCACTAGCAATTTTCGCTGCTTCACTAGCACTTTGAATTTGTTCTTTGATAATATGAGCCGTTTCAGCCATTTGCCCAACAGTATCAGTCGCTTTATGAATTTCTTCACGAGAAGTACTCACTTTGCTAACGGTTATTTCACTGACATTAGCTACTTGGCCTGTTGTCTCTTTTAATTCCTTACTTGTCACTTGGACTTGGCTAACAATTTTATGGATTTGAGTAATAAAGGTATTAAATGCTTCTGATAGCTGGCCAATTTCATCTTGGCTTTTCACTTGGATTCTTTGAGATAAATCACCTGCACCACTCGAAATTTCGACTAAAGCTTGTTTAACTTGGTACAAAGGTTTTAATAATTTTGATGTCGCAACAAATAACACGATTATCGTAACGATCAAAATACCAAAAATAATGAGTGCCGAGTAAGTTATCGCTTGATTTATCGGTTCATCGACAATTGAAACCGGTACCATTATCGCCAAACTCCATTTCAATTGTAACTCTGGCACTTCTACATTTTTATACTGAACATAATAATCTTTGTTTTTCCAAACTATTCGACTATCGCCGGTATCATTCGACAACATTTGTGAAGATAATTCACTAAAACCTTGGTGTTGCTTTTGTTTATCTAGATCCGCAAGTTTAATATTAGTAGTTTCACGTTTTTCAATGTCGACAATAGCCAGCTCTTCATCAGGAAAAACGATCATATCGCCGTTAGTATCAATAAGAAATGCTTGTCCCTGATTTTGATATTTAATTGTTGATACTAATTTATCTACTGCCGTTAGATAAATATCCGTGCCTCCAGCACCAATAAATGTATTATCAAAATTCTCAATTGGGAAATTGAGGGAAATATAGAAAGTATCGTATTTGGGTTCAAAAATGACTCGACTAACATTCCATTCGTTACTATTTTTAACTTCATTCCACCATGGACGTTCTAATACATTATAACCATCTAATGCTGACACACCGGAATGATCGATATACTCTCCCGTATGACCCGAACCAAAGAATATGGAAATGATATCTTCACGTTCATCTACCTCACGTTGTAATACTAATTTAACGCGTTCAAACTCTTTAGTATCTAAAGACTCTCCACGTACTTTGTGTTGATCAAACCAATCTATTAAGGTGGTATTACGAAACACCGTATCAACACGAGTGATATGCTCACTAAAATAGCTTTCAATGCCTGAAGCATTAAAATTCAGTGAGTTTTCAATGTTATTTCTGAGTTGATTACTGGTTGTGTCACTAACAAAACTAACGGTAAAAACGGCAGTGATAAATAATACGACAAAGATGCCAATACCGGTGGTTGTGACGAGTTTGGTTGTTACAGAATTTTTGATACTCATAATACACCTAGGAATACGCCTAAACTCAACAATATCTGATTGATTAAGGTCATATACATAAAAAGAGCGCTTTAAAAATCCGTCTTCCTTTAAGCAAATTAATTATAATGATTTAAATGGTAACTCAACTAAAAAGAGTTTGCTAAATCATTAGAAAGAGTAATATAGCAAATTATATATTGTATATACAATAAAAATATATCTGGTAAATATGTAAAAATAGTGAATAAAAAATTTATAGGAGCAAGTATTTGTCCGTAAAGACCTTTCTTAGTTTCGGTGCTTTAATAAGACAATTGAATAAGATGTAAACAAGTGTTTAATTTTCAAAAAACATACTTTTCACTTAAATGAAGAAGTTATTTAAGAATATTTTACTGAGATAGGGATAGTTAAAATCTTTCTGCTTTGGTTTTTGAGCCAATGATAAATGCCTTTAAAAACAACAAAAACACCAATGATACAAATGCTCGCATAAACAGGATCATTCGAAAAATTCCCTATTTGAAAACATAAAGTTGCAGCCATATAAGCTAAAGTAAAACTCCAAACAGCAGCAAAACCAGCCCATTTAGAGCCTACTTCATTTTTAATTGCGCCCATAGCTGCTACACATGGTGTGTAAAGTAATATAAAGAGTAAATAACTAAATGCGCCTAACTGCCCAGCAAAGGCGGCCTGCATAATATGATAAGTAGTAATTTCTACTTCTTGCTGTTGCGCGACCATAGCTAAGTCAGTGAGATCGCCAACTTTCATACCTAAAGGATCATCGGCTTCAATACCCAGTAAATTTTCTTGGATACTTACAACAGCCTCATTCCAACTTTCAGTTAATGAAGGTTCACCCTCTTCATCACCACCATGAGGAGAGTACAAGCTATTAAAAGTCGCCACTAATACTTCTTTAGCAAAAATGCCGGTGATAATGCCTACGCCAGCCTGCCAATTTTCTTCTTTGACTCCCATAGGAGCCAATAGCGGCATAACAACTTTTGCGCTTTGGCTTAATACCGAATTTTCACTATCTTGATTACCAAAGTTTCCATCTAAGTCGATAGAATTAAAGAAGTTAAGTAAACAAACAACAATAACAATCGTTCTGCCTGCACCGGTTACAAAACCTTTAGTCCGTTGCCAAACACGAGTAAAAATATAGGAAAACTTTGGAATTTCATATAGCGGCAGTTCCATAATATTAAGTGAGCTGCTACCTGGTAATGTCGTTTTCTTTAATAAAAACCCGGTAAATATTGCCGCTGCGATGCCAATTAAATACAATAAGAATACAAGATTTTGGCCATTATCAGGAAAAAACGCTGCCGCAAATAGTGCATAAACAGGTAAACGAGCACCACAAGACATAAATGGCGCCATCATTATCGTAGTAATACGTTCACGCTCACTATCAAGTACACGAGCCGACATTACTGCAGGCACGGTGCAACCAAAACCAACAATTAACGGTACAAAAGCTTTGCCTGGCAAGCCAATTTTTTGCATAACAACATCAACAACAAAAGCAGCCCTCGCTAAATAACCGCTACTTTCTAAGACTGATAAACCGATAAACAAACAAGCAATAATAGGAATAAAGGTGGCTACGGTTTGCATACCACTGCCAATACCTTCAACGATAGTTAATAGCCATTGAGGTAAATCTAAAGGGGCAAGAAAATACAAAGGATATTCGACAAAGATAGTGCCAGATAAAATATCAAAAAAGTCGATAAATGCACCACCGACATTAATGGCAAACATAAACAGCAAGTACATCATTGAAAAGAAAATAGGAATACCAATAACGGGATGTAATACAATTTCATCTATTTTGTCGGTAAAGCCAAGGCTAGGTGAGTGTGCTTGACTTACTTTGGTAACAACATCATGAACAAATTGGTGCCGGTCTACAGCACTCGCCTTATCTTGAGTTGCATCAAAGCAATCTTTTAAAGGCGTTGATTTTTTTTCCTCTACACATAAGCAGCTTTGCTGTTGGCAATTTGTATCGGGCGGTAGACGAGTTGCCAATAAAGGAAAAATATCTTTAAGAGAATTTTGATTTTGAGCACTAATTTCTATAACAGGGCAACCAAGCTCTTTGGCCAACAACTTACAATTTACTTGTAAAGCTTCTTTTCGATCGACTTTGTTGAGGAGAACAATCATCGGAACCCCCAACTCAAGCAGTTGAGTCGTCAAGTATAATTGACGGGTAAGCTGAGTAACATCAACAACATTAATGAGTAAATCAAATGCTCTTTGTTGCAGAAATTGTTGACTAATGCTTAGGTCTTGTCCTTGATTAACTCGCTCAGTTAACGAGCTTAATCCCGGTAAATCGGTTAATTTTGCTGAGCCTGAAGGTAAGTCTACCGTTTTTTGTTTTGCACTTACCGTTACACCAGACCAGTTCCCGACGGCTTGTTTGTCACCAGAAAATAAATTGAAAAGTGTACTTTTTCCTGAGTTGGCAAAACCAACTAAAGCATAGTGAGGTATTTCTGGAGTATTTCCTTGATCTACGACTGGAGCTTTTGAATCATGACAACCTACCATCAGGCAAGAATCACTTCAATTTGTTCGGCAACTTTAGGTTGAATAGTAACTTTAGTATTGTGTAAACGAAAAGCAAGAGGTCCATTCCAAGGCCCTTTATGAGCAAGGGATATTTCAGTACGTAATGCAAAGCCTTGCTCAAGAAGGCGAGCAGCCAAATCTGAATCATTTGGTAATACACTAATGTGTGCTGTTTGATTACGTGCTAAATCCGCTAAAGTCATAAACTGAGTCTTAAAATGTTAATGAGAATTACTACCATTTGCATTCTACACTTTACTTGCTAAATGTACAGAAAAAGATACCAACAAAAACGTTAACTTTGATCTTAGTCAACTAGGGCTGTTAACTCAAATTTTTGTTCAGTTTTAATAACATTTTTCTCTTAACAAGTCATTGGTTTCGACACACTACCAACATTTTTTTATTATAGACTTCCATGTAATTAATATTCATTTTCCGTTGCTTTCTTTGCTGCTCAGAGTTAATAACATCACCTGTTTGTGGAAAATATTTTTTTCCACAAACCTCTTCAACAAAAATGTATTCGTTATTATCAATCCCTGGAAAGGTAATTCTTCTTCCTGAAGTTGCATAAAGTCTAAAGTCTTTTTTGTTAACTGCAGATTTAGCGTCTTGTTCTACAATTCCAAGTGGAGTAAATTCATTAGGTTCTTCTTGCGCATTACTACACCCTAAACTCGTGACAATAAAAAACATTTGTATGGTGACTTTGTTAAGATAGTACCGCCTTTTATGCTCTGCAATATTAGACATGATTAATTCTCAACTTTAGAGATGATTTTCGATAGACAGCGATAAAAACGAGTAAAACAAGCAACCAATAAAAACTTCCAGAGCTTGATGATTTACTAGTTGTTGATAGTTTTTTCGCGGTTACTGAAATTTTTGCAACAAACGCCTCACTCATCAAATCCCCTGAATACGCAGTTACAGTAACATTTAGTGTGCCAACAAAGCCTGAATTAGCGGTAACGGTATTATCGATAAGAGTATAGTTATTTCCTTCAATTAAGCTGATTTTATCAACGGTTGCGCCGCTAAAAGTAAAATGACTCAATGCTAACGTTAAACTTGTGCCTTCAACTATTGAAATTGTCTCTTGCCCACTAATCACTGGTGGTTCTATTGGGGTTTGTTGATAATCAACGGTAAAGTCACCTTCATTAATCGCAAAAAATATATTATCACTGCAGTTAATTCTTATCCGACTTTTTGTTGAAGTTAATTCAGACAATGTCACTTCATAACTACCATTATTATCCACTTGCATAGCTAATTGATGGGTGAAATTATTTCCACCATCCGTTGACAATAAAATATCCACTTTACTGCATGAAATAGGACTGTCTTTGGTATTAGCAGTATTCCAGTTCACCACTTGCTGCTGACTTGACCATATAATACTTGAGCTGGGGTTTGTGACAGCAAAAGCTTCATTGGTATTAACTACCTTAATTGTATTATCATCATACCCCACTCCCCCTCTTGCATCTCTTACCAGAAGTCGAAAATTAAGCTCTCTGTCTGTGGTCGCATAAGTTTCTCCTACACTTGTAGTTGAGGCGAGAATATCTTCGAGTCTTGGCAATGTTCTTTGTGCCGTAAGAAAAGGTTGCCACACTCTAAACAGAGGTCGACTGCCATCATCAATTTGCTCAGTAATTGAGTGAGAAATTGTACCAAGGTCAATTTGCTGCCAACTGTAAGTTAAGATATCGCTATTATTAGCATCGGTTGCACTGCCAGACAGAGTAAAAGGTGTATGAGCTGGAATAGTAAAATCACTACCTGCATCGACTAGTGGAATATTATTAATGTCATTACCGGGAACCCCACAAGTACTGCCAGAATTCCCCATTAAATAGCTTTTAATTTGTTCAATAGATTTAGCATGAAAATAGGGATCTGAATTATTTTGTAAATTTTGACTACCACAAATACCTGCATAGCCCATTATTGTCGAGGCACTTCCCGGCTCAAAGGCAAGATTACTTTCTCTATTGCCTTCACAAGCGCCCTCTGCGCCATTAAAAGTATGATCTGCACCAAATTGATGGCCAACTTCATGGGCAACATAATCAATATAAAAGGCATCATTAATAGGATTTTGAGCCCCTGTCACCCCATCTCCTTTATAGATAGAGTCACAAACAACACCTAAACCCGCTAGACCACCACCTTCAGTATTAACAACATGCCCAATATCATAATTACTACTGCCTATAAGACCATCAATGATAGTTGTATTTAACTCGCCATCTTGA
This sequence comes from Colwellia sp., assembly GCA_022969175.1. GTDB lineage: Bacteria > Pseudomonadota > Gammaproteobacteria > Enterobacterales > Alteromonadaceae > JALJPB01. The sequence continues at coordinate 27,229 of JALJPB010000049.1, forward strand.
TCATTATTATTAAAAGGATCAGTTAAGGGGTCTAGAAATATCAATGCATCACTGTTGGCAACTAATTCGAATTTAACCGATAAATCTCGCTGGTAAACGTCATTTAGTCTATTGACTAAAGTAACAATTTCACTCAGTACCGAAGATTTAGAGCCACCATGAAATACGCTGTACTCCCCTGATGAGGAAACTGCTAATCGATAGAGTATTAACGAAGTTTCAGCAAACTGTTTTTTAGCAGAAAAATTTTTTAGCAGATCACGTTGAGCAATTATCGGTATTTTTTTAGGCGACTGAAGTTTTATTTTACCGGAAATATCACCACCAATACTATTACGATAATAACTCACATAACGGGTATTATTTTTTTGAATTTGTGGTTCAATAAAAACAGTACTGTTGTTATATGAAAACATGCCATGAAAACCATGTTCAGTGATATCAAAACGGCCGTTGTTTTCAGGAGCTAACAGCTGATAACCACTAAAGGTCTTAATTTCAGGGTATCGTTCAGCAAGTTCAGGCGGCATAATACTTGATGGTGATAATTTAAAATCGGCTAATTCACCACTCGGTAAAGGTAGGCTAACCACAATTGCCTGTTCTGTTTGTAATAAAACATGACTAAGTTGAACAATATCGGCGGTTGAGCTACTCATTCTTTTGTTTTGAGTACTCAATCTCGGTTTATTGGATAATCTATTCTCTGTAAATTGCCAATTTGAATATTGGCTTTGATTAGCATTGAATGACATATTTAGTCGAGCTAAAGCAGTCTTAGAGCTTGATATAAGAAATAAAAACAATAATAAACAAACGCTGCTGACAATTTTTTTCATTTAGCTCTCCAATATTTTAATACACATGATTATAAAACAGAAAATGACCCACCGCCCATACTTTGTTAACAAGGTGTAAAGTATAAAATATATTATTGAAATGTTATGCTATAACAAATTTTTTGTCTGTTAATAGTATCAATGAATAGTTCATCACTCAAAAACTCAAGTATTTATATAAATAAAGCCATTAAAAAAGCCCAGCAGCTAAATGTTGAAGTTAATATTGCCGTTGTTGATAGCGCTGGTTTCTTAATCGTCTTTAAGCGAATGGACAAGGCCTTGCTTGGCGCAATTGATATTGCCATCACGAAAGCTAAAACGGCGGCTTTATTCCAAAAAGCGAGTCATATTTAAGGCGAAAAATCACAAACGAATGGCCCTCTTTATGGCATAGAACATTCTAACGGTGGTTTAATCACCTTTGCTGGCGGTTTACCTATAACTAATAGCGAAGGAGATACCATAGCAGCTATTGGTATTTCAGGATCTACCATTGAAAATGACTTAGCGATTGCTCTCGCTGCCATTAATTAATGACCGCATAGGTTAGTTAACAAAAGTCCAATCGAGACAATACGTTATCTGCAATAGCCAAACTTGATGTTAAACCCGGTGAGTCGATACCAAATAGGTTCACCAATCCTTTAATGCCATGAACATGGCGGTCTTGAATAACAAAATCTTTAAAGTCTTGCCCTTCCCCTTGTAATTTAGGACGAATACCCGCATAGGCAGGGTGCAACTTATCCATATCTAATCGAGGAAAGTAATGCAAAATTTCTTGGGCAAATTTTTGTTTTAAATTTTCAGGAAATTGATAGGACAAGTCATCAACGTACTGAGTATCAGGGCCAAATTTTAACTGTCCTCCAACATCAATTGATGCATGAATACCCAAGCCATTATCTTTAGGAATAGGGTAGACAAGCTGAGAGAAAGGACTTTTCCCTTGATAAGAAAAATAATGACCTCGGCACCAATGTATTTTAGGAATGTTTTCTCTACTAAGCCCTTGAATGTTATTTGCAACCTTATCACTGTGAAGGCCAGCACAATTAATTAGATATTGAGCTTGAATTTGACTGCTATGGCCTTGGCTTACATTATCAACAACAAAACCACTATTGTTAGTTTCAGCTTTTAAAAAAGTTGTTTGTCCAATAAAGATACCACCATTATGCTCAAGTTCTGCTAACAAACTTTGCATATAACTGTGCACATCAATGATCCCAGTTGATGGCGATAACAAAGCAGCTGTTGCACTTATTTCAGGCTCTCGGCTGTGAAGTTCTTTTTGACTTAACCAGCTTAGATCATTTACACCATTGTTATCGGCAACAGTCATCGTTTTTGCTAAGAAGTCTTGCTGTTGCTCGCCTGAAGCGACAAGAAGTTTACCAATAGGGTTGAACGGAATGTGCCGTTGTTGGCAGTATTGATAAAGTTTCTTTTTACCTTCAACACATAACTTTGCTTTTAAACTGTGTTGAGGATAATAAATACCTGCATGAATAACTTCACTATTACGGCTACTGGTTTCTTCGCCAAAGTGCAAATTTTTATCAATAACGACTACATTGGATAAGAAATAACTTAATCGAGCAGCCACAGCTAAACCGATAACACCTGCACCAATAATAATGGCGTCGACCTTATCCATAAATAAAAAGCCCATAGATAAAAAGTCCATAAATGAAAACTTTCATCAATAATCCTCACAAAAAAAATAAGTACTAAATAATTGAGACAAATATATAAACGCCATATATCAGTAATAATAAGACGGCTGTTACTTTCCCCATATGCTTACGCCTAACGAACCAAAACGTTACCGCTAAAAAAACAGCCGAAATGAAATTGAGTAATACCGCTTGATTAAGAGAGAAATCAAGCGGTATAGGTAATATAGTTGCGGTGATGCCTAAGGTAAAAAAAATATTAAATAAATTTGATCCCATAACATTGCCTAAAACTAATGCAGTATTGCGCTGTTTTAAGGCAATTAAACTTGCAAAAAGCTCAGGCATTGACGTACCTGGCCCAACAATTAATAAACCAATGAGTCGGTTAGACAAACCTAACGTAGTAGCAATATGCTCTGCTGAAGAAACAATTAATTCTCCACCGATGACCAATCCAATTAAGCCAACAACCACTTTGGCAATTGAACTAAACGAACTGGGTAATGAGTGCTGGCTAATCGCAATATCGTGCTGAGCATGCAAGGGCTTTTTATGATCAGCTCCTTGCTTTACTTCAAGTAAAGTATAATACACATAGATAGCGAAAAAACTTAAAAATATAATACCGTGACTTAACATTAATTGGTGATAATTAATGTGGTCTAAATAAAGTTGATTACCACACACTGCAATCATCAATGCGGCAATCATATGAAATGGCACATCTTTTACTCTGGCATCATCATTAACCACCAAAACCCCTGACAAACCAACAAGTCCTAATACAATACATGTATTAAACAAGTTACTGCCTAATATATTGGCAATCGCAAGTTCAGTATTGCCTTGTAAAGCAGCCTCCAAATTTACCGCAAACTCTGGTAGAGAAGTACCAAAGCCGATAATAAAGGCACCAATAATGAATTGTGGGATATCGAACTGTCTGGCAATAGATATCGCGCCAGCAACAAGAAATTTAGCGGCAAAAACCGCCAATAAAATAGCAAAAACTAAAATTCCGCTTTGAATTAACACCTTCTACTCCTGAAGTATTTTTGATTTTATCAAGGTATACTAACCACCTAACCTTCGAATAGGAACCTTAAGTGCTAAAATCACCATCAACCACAAGCAAAACATCAACTTGTGCACCTATTGCAGAAAAAATTTCCCACCAAATGGAAATTCATAATCACCAACGCATAGATAACTATTATTGGATGCGTGACGACAATCGCAGTGATGAAAAAATCCTGTCACACCTTAACAAAGAAAACGACTATGCTGATGTTATGCTAGCTAGCCAAAAGCCCTTACAGGAGTTACTGTTTGAAGAGCTAAAAGCTCGCATAGTAAAAGATGATAATACCGTGCCAGCGAAAGATGGTAAATATTGGTATCACAGCGAAATAAGTGGTGAACAAGAGTATTCTCGCTACTATCGCGCCACCAGCTTCTGCGGTGAAAATAAAACCTTATTGTTAGATGTTAATGAACGGGCAAACTCTCATGAATTTTATGATTTAGGTGACTTATCTATCAGCCCAAACGATGAAATCATGTCACTCTCTGAAGATACTGATAGCCGCCGCATTTATACCATTGTCTTTAAAAATCTCCCTACAGAGGGTGACAAAGAAAAAAATCATAACACCGAGCATTATTTATCAGATAAGTTAACGGAAACTGAAGGGCAAGTCGTTTGGGCAAATGACAATAAAACAGTATTCTATGTAAAAAAAGATTTAGAAACTTTACTAGGAACACAAGTTTACCGTCATAAATTAGGTACCTCACAAAACGATGATGTCTTAGTATATCAAGAAAATGATCACAGCTTTTATATGAGCTTAGATAAAAGTCGTGATGACTCGCTCATTTATATTTGCCTGCATGCAACTGAATCTACTCATAATTTAGTATTGAGCGCTGACACGCCTGACGGCGAGTTCATTGAATTATTACCTTTCCAAGAACAACACGAATATCATGCCGACAAAATGGGTGAGACCTTCTATATAGTCACTAACTATCAAGCTAAAAACTTTCGTTTAATGTCAGCAACTACGGCACAAATTAGTGATATTACTCAATGGCAAGAAGTAATACCTCACAGAGAACATGTTTTATTAGAAGGTATTGAGCTATTTCATCACTTTCTTGTCGTTACTGAACGCGAACAAGGTCAAATACGCTTTATCGTACATACCCTCAATACAGGCTCAAAAGACAAGCTTATTGATAAACAATACCCATTAGTTTTTGATGACCCCTGTTACTTTGCATGTCTTGATGATAATCCAGAGCCCTCAAGTACAACTGCTAGACTTTACTACTCAAGTTTAACCACCCCAGGCTCACTTTATGATTTCGACTTAGCGACGGGAGAGCGAAAATTACTCAAGCAACAAAAGGTACTAGGAGATTTTAATAAAGAAAATTACCAGTCTGAGCGATTATTTATTGATGCTCGTGATGGCGTAAAAATACCGGTATCTATTGTTTATCGCCTTGACCGCTTTAAAAAAGATGGCAGCAACCCTTTATTACAATACGGCTATGGCGCTTATGGCATTACCATAGACCCTAACTTCTCTAGTCAAACATTGAGTTTGCTCGACAGAGGATTCGTTTATGTTATTGCCCATATTCGAGGCTCAGAAATGTTAGGTAGAGACTGGTATGAAACAGGCAAAAAACAACATAAACAAAATACCTTTAATGACTTTATTGATGTC
>JALJPB010000005.1 GCA_022969175.1 Colwellia sp.
GCAAGTGAAAAGTTTTTATCGATAAAATATGCTTCTCCAAGGCTGTCGTATGCATTAGCGTTTTCAGGAAATTCTACCGTCAATAAGGTGAATATTTCTATCGCATTATTAATATGTTTACTGTTAATTAAACTATATCCTAATAAATTAAGCTCACTCGGCTTTTCGAAAAAATAAGCGTTATAACTGTCAGTTTTTAATTGTTGATAGGTACTTAAACAAGTATTGATATTTTCTTGGCAAAGAGTGTTTAAAGTTAAATAAATTGATTTTTTACCAAAAGGTTTAATGTCATCAATAATCTTTAAGGCAAGTTCTTTTAATTTTCCAGCCGCTTGGGGAAAGCTTGAGTTTGTTATTACTGAAATACCGATATTATATTCGGGGAAAATCATTATCCAGTTTTGTGTGCTTTCAACTCCGCCATGATGAACGAAATGTGTTTCAGTTTCAGCGTTGTCAACCGCAACCCATAAGTAACTCATCGAATCACTGCCGCTAACATGAAATAATTTTTGCTGAGATAATTCTACTATTGTATTGTTTTTATCTAATTGCATTTGCATGTAGTGAGTTAAATCAGTAAGTGTTGATTTAATAAAACCACTGCTACCCCAAAGTATTTCTTTCTTGGTATGTGCAGTCATTAACTGCTGTTGATCATTATAACCATAGGCAAAATTGTTCAATTCTTTTTTAGTTAAGTTAACTTTTGTATTAGTCATATTGGCTTGTTGTTTTAAAACACTTTGTAAAAGCTGATCAAAAGGTGTTTGATAAACCGTTTCTAAAATATATGCCAGTAATTCAACACCAGCACTTGAGTAGGTGAATTGGTGCTTAGATTTAGAGGTATCTACAGTGTTTAAAGCCAACATAAAGGTTTTACGTGAGAGATCTTTTTTATTAATATTAAGTTCTTCTGTGCCTCTTGGGATGCCTGATGTGTGAGTAAGTAGCTGTTTAATGGTTACCGGATTATTACTTGGGCTGAGTTGAGATAAAGGCTCTGATAAATATTTAACAATATTAGTCTCTAATTTTAATTTACCTTCTTTTACGGCTTTTGCTATTAATAATCCTGTCATGGTTTTACTCACAGAGCCTATCTCATAAAAGGTGTTGTCATTGGGAGTATTACCCATATTAGGTGTTAGTTCCCCAAAGTGCTTTTTATAAATTTGACCACTTTTAACCACACCAATTGAAACCGAATTTAAGCGTTTATCGATGAGAAAATGATTAGCATGTTTTTTTATACTTGTTTCAACAAGGTCGCTATCAATTTCAATATTATTACTATTAGCCGCTAGGCTGAATACAAAAAGAAGGTGAAAAGCAGCAAATATTAAGTTACGGGTAAACATAGTTAACTCTCTTAAATTAATGGTTGAATGAATAATTCAAGGTGATATTAGCGATTAATTAAGTAGTATTCGACCGACTAAAAAAGTCGGTCGCCCTGTTTTTATTCCGTTATAGGAGAGGAAGAGTAATTAATGGTATTTTTTATAAAAAAGTTTGATTCATCCGAGTTGCCGGTATTGAGAGGGGGTCATTGCCATTTTCTTTTTAAATGCGGTGTTGAAAGAAGACTTAGAATTAAAGCC
>JALJPB010000050.1 GCA_022969175.1 Colwellia sp.
CGTTATATTAATAGCGTGGCTACTTTGGCGAATGCAAAAAGTGGTCAAATCGCTTTCTTAGCAAACAGTAAATATCGACAACAATTAACGGCTACTCAAGCTAGTGCTGTGATCATCTCGCCAGATTGTGTTACTGACTGCCCGAGTCATGCGTTGGTGATGGATAACCCTTATATGGGATATGCACTGGTGGCGCAATTGTTAGACACAACACCTGCCCCTGCAACTGAAATTCATCCTAGCGCTATTATTGATAGTAGTGCTCAGCTGGCTGCGAACGTTTGCATTGGCGCTAATTCCGTTATCGAAGCGGGAGCCGTTATTAGCGAAGGTGTTTGTATTGGTGCTGGTTGTTTTATTGGTCAAAATGTTAACATAGGAGCTAATACCAATATTTGGTCAAATGTTAGTATTTATCATCAAGTAGTGATAGGAGAAAACTGCTGTGTTCAAGCGAATACCGTCATTGGCTCTGATGGCTTTGGTTATGCTAAAAATAAAGGCCAATGGATAAAAATACCACAACTCGGTAGTGTAATTATCGGCAACAGGGTTGAAATCGGCGCTAGTACCACCATTGATAGGGGAGCGCTGGATAGTACCATTATTAAAGATGGTGTTATTTTGGATAACCAAATACAAATAGCTCATAATGTTGTCATTGGTGAGAATACAGCTATTGCTGCCTGCAGCGTTATTGCCGGAAGTACAACGGTTGGCAAAAATTGCACCGTGGCTGGTTTAGTCGGCATTAACGGTCATATTACTATTGTTGATGGCTGCGTATTTACCGGTATGACAATGGTGACTAAAAACATGGTTAAGCCAGGAGTATACTCTTCAGGTATGCCAGCTGCTGATAATAGAGAATGGAATAAAACCAATGCTAGAATCAGGAAGTTAGAATCACTGACAAAGCGAGTTAAAGAATTAGAAGGCCAGTTGAGCTTATTAAAAAATTAATAAGCAGGTACAAACATACAAATTAACAAATAGCTAAACCTATTTTAAAAGGAATGAAAATTTGGATACCCCAAAAAACGTTATTGAAATTCAAGAAATTCAATCAATAATCCCACATCGCTATCCGATGTTATTAGTTGATCGAGTTCTTGATTATCAACCAGGTAAGTGGTTGCACGCAATTAAAAATGTTTCAATAAATGAGCCGGTTTTTAATGGACACTTTCCTGATTTGCCGATTTTTCCTGGCGTGATGATTTTAGAAGCTTTAGCTCAAGCAACTGGTATTTTAGGTTTTAGAAGTACAGAAGAACGAGGTGAAAATGAAATGTATTTATTTGCCTCAATTGACAAAGCACGTTTTAAAAAACCTGTGGTACCAGGAGATACACTTCATTTGCATGTAGACTTTATTAAAGAGCGTCGCGGTATGTGGAAATTTTATGGTGAAGCAAAAGTAGAGGGTAAAGTAGTTTGCTCTGCTGAATTAATGTGTGCGAGACGGGCTTTATAGTTTAAGTTAGACACATGATTTTTGATATTTTCGTTTATTACTATTTGAGTTAAATAACATGATCCATCCACAAGCTATTGTTGAGCCCAGTGCTCAAATCGGTGAAAATGTCACTATTGGTCCTTGGAGTTATATCGGCGAAGGCGTTATTATTGGTGATAACTGTGAGATTAACTCTCATGTTGTCATTAAAGGCCCTACACGTATTGGTAAAGGGAATCGTTTCTTTCAATTTGCCAGTATTGGTGAAGAGTGCCAAGATTTAAAATATGATGGTGAACCAACTGAACTAGTGATTGGTGACAATAATACTTTCCGCGAGAGTTGCACAATTCATCGAGGAACTATTCAGGACAACAGTTTAACGCAAATTGGTAGCAACAATTTGTTTATGGCCTACACTCACGTTGCTCATGACTGTATTGTTGGTGATAACTGTATTATGGCTAATAATGCCTCATTAGCTGGACATGTACACCTTGGCGATAATGTTATTATTGGTGGTATGTCTGGTATTCATCAATTTTGTCATATCGGCCCCCACAGTTTTATTGCAGCTAATGCCTTAGTATTAAAAGATGTTCCTGCATTTGTTATGGCTTCTGGACATCCAGCCAAACCCTTTGGTTTAAACTCTGAAGGCTTGAAACGTCGAGGTTTTGAGAAAGAAACTATCGCCAATATTAAGAGAGCTTATAAACAAGTTTACCGTAAAGGCTTAACGGTTGATGAAGCGCTCGAATCAGTGAAAACATTGGCAGAAAAAACACCTGAAGTGAACATTTTTATTGAAATTGTTAAAAATTCAACTCGCGGTATTATTCGATAATTTTAATTGAATACTAATAAAGCTAACTTTAGCGTTAGCTTTGTTTTTTCATTTAATTAGATGCTTTTATTTTAAACCTAAATTGCGAATACATCCTTAATGAGCCATTCAAAAATATCTCACAAAAATTCTTCCCCCGTCATCGCTATCGTTGTTGGTGAACATTCAGGCGATACCTTAGGGGAAGGATTAATACTTGCACTGAAAAAAATCTACCCTGATGCTAAATTTATTGGGATAGGTGGTCCTAGAATGAAAGCTATTGGTTTCGAAAGCCTCTTTGTTATGGATGAGCTTTCGGTAATGGGGATATTTGAAGTTTTAGGTCGTCTGCGCCGTTTATTGTATATTAGAAAATCGCTCTTCGAATATTTTGCGAAAAATAAACCGGATGTCTTCATTGGTATCGATGCGCCCGATTTTAATATTACTCTTGAACAACGATTAAAAAACCAAAATATTAAAACCGTTCATTACGTCAGCCCTTCAGTGTGGGCATGGCGCGAAAAAAGGGTTTTTAAAATAGCTAAAGCGACCAATTTGGTTTTATCATTATTGCCATTTGAAAAAGCATTTTACGATAGACATCAAATACCTTGTACTTTTGTCGGTCATTCATTGGCTGATGATATTCCTATGGTGTCTGACAAAAAAACAGCTCGGAAGGCATTAAACTTACCAGAAGAATGTAAAGTTCTCGCTTTAATGCCTGGTAGCCGAGGAGGGGAGCTGTCACGTCTAGTTGCCCCGTTTTTAGCGACGGCAGAGCAACTTTATAAACAAGCAGTAAAAAACAAACAAAAGCTGATATTTGTCGTTCCGATGATCAGTGAAAAAAGAGCTGAACAATTTAAAGAGTTGCAAAAAATACACTCACCACAATTACCTGTCACCATTATTATTAATGATACCCAAACGGTGATGGCAGCAAGTGATTGTTTATTAATGGCTTCAGGTACTGTTGCCTTAGAGGCTGCTTTAATTAAACGGCCTATGGTAGTCTGTTACAAATTTAATCCGTTAACCTATCACTTATTTAAAGGCTTCGTGAAATTGAAATGGTTCTCTTTACCTAATTTATTAGCAAATAAAGCTTTAGTTCCAGAACTATTACAAAAGGAAGTGACCGTTGAGAATATCCTTCCTTTAGTTTATGACAGGCTGTATCAAGATCAAACTGAGTTAAATGAAGAGTTCATTCATATTCACCAAACACTGAAACAAAATGCCAGTGAAAAAGCAGCCTCGGCTATAGTTGAGTTGATATCATCATGACAGAAGAAAAAGTAAAGCAAGTTAAAACAGTTGCTAAGAAAATAGTTAATAAAGTCATCAAAAAGTCACAGCCGACTTTTGAATACCCAATTGCTTATTGTATTGCAGGTGTTGATGAAGTAGGTCGAGGCCCACTTGTTGGTGATGTTGTGACTGCTGCTGTTATTTTAGATCCCGATAACCCTATCGAGGGATTAATGGACTCAAAAAAACTCTCAGATAAAAAACGGCAACATTTGTCAGAACAAATAAAACTACATGCTATCGCTTATGCAATTGGCCGCGCATCACCTGAAGAAATAGATACATTAAATATTTTACATGCCACTATGCTGGCAATGCAGCGAGCGGTAGCAGGCTTGAATGTTACCCCTGATTTTGTTTTAGTAGATGGCAATCGCTGCCCTTCATTTGGTGTTCAAGGAGAGATACCTAGCCTGGCTGTTGTCAAAGGTGATGATCGGGTTAGTGAGATTAGTGCCGCATCTATCTTAGCAAAGGTGGTTCGTGATGATGAAATGATTGCGCTTGATAAAATTCATCCTGAATATGGTTTCGCTAAACATAAAGGCTACCCAACTAAAGCTCATCTTGAAAATATTATTATTCATGGGGTTTTAGATTGTTATCGGCAAAGTTTTAAACCGGTTGCAAAAGTCTTGGCGAGTTCAAGAGCTTTTAACGATGAATACGCTCAAATCAATGGTGGTAGTTGATAATGTCAGATGCCATTGTAAATAATACTGAGCTAGCTAAACAGCAACAACAAAACTCTAGCCTCAACCCAAGCTTTATACATTTAAGGGTCCATAGTGATTTTTCAATGTCTGATGGCTTAAAGAAAGTTAAACCATTAATTGCCAGAGCAGCAGAGCTTAATATGCCCGCTTTAGCGTTGACAGATCAAACTAACTTGTGTGGTTTAGTTAAATATTATCATGCTGCTCATGCAGCTGGTATGAAGCCTATTATAGGTTGTGACTTTTGGGTAAAAAGTGAAGAGTTAGAAGATGAGTTATTTCGATTAGTTATAATTGCTACTAATAATGACGGTTACAAAAACCTAACAGAATTAATTTCAAAAGCCTATATGCGTGGTCATATCCAAGGTAGAGCAGTATTAGATAAGCAATGGTTAATTGAATATAAAGAAGGTTTGATTATACTCTCTGGTGGTCGAGAAGGGGATATTGGTAAAGGATTACTAAAAGGTAACAACGATCTGGTTGAACAATCGGTGAGTTTTTATAAACAACACTTTGATAACTGCTTTTATTTAGAGTTAATTCGGACCGGTCGAGAGAATGAAGAAAATTACCTTCACCTTGCCGTAGAGTTAGCTAGTCAAGTTGATTTACCTGTTGTTGCCACTAACGAGGTTGTTTTCTTAGTCCCAGAAAACTTTGATGCCCATGAAATACGAGTAGCGATTCATGATGGTTTTACCCTCGATGATAAAAGAAGACCAAAACTTTATAGCACCCAACAGTACTTACGTTCTAGTGAAGAAATGTATGAGCTGTTTATTGATATCCCAGAAGCATTAGAAAACACAGTTGAGATTGCTAAACGCTGTAATGTTACGGTAACTCTAGGGGAGTATGTTTTACCTGACTTCCCCACGGAAGGTCTAGAAATTAATGATTTTTTCATCAAAGTATCAGAAGAAGGTTTAGAGAAAAGACTCAAACATTTATTTGATACTGACGCAGATGATTTTGCACAAATAAGAAAGCCTTATGATGAACGCCTTGCGATTGAATTAAAAGTTGTTAATAACATGGGGTTTCCCGGTTATTTCTTGATCGTAATGGAGTTTATTCAATGGAGTAAAGACAATAATATCCCGGTTGGCCCAGGTCGTGGTTCAGGAGCGGGGTCTTTAATTGCTTATGCTTTAGATATTACCGATATCGACCCGCTCAAATTTGATTTACTTTTTGAGCGTTTCTTGAATCCTGAGCGGGTATCAATGCCTGATTTTGATATCGATTTTTGCATGGACAGACGTGATGAAGTTATTGATCATGTTGCTGAGCTTTATGGTCGTGATGCAGTATCACAAATCATAACTTTCGGTACTATGGCGGCAAAGGCGGTTATTCGTGATGTTGGTCGCGTTTTAGGCCATCCGTACGGTTTTGTTGACCGGATTTCGAAATTAATCCCACCCACTCCTGGTATGACGTTAGCTAAAGCTTTCGAAGAAGAGCCTAAACTGCCGGAAATTTATGCACAAGACAGTGAGGTTAAAGACCTAATTGATATGTGTCGGATTCTTGAAGGCACAACACGAAACGCGGGTAAACATGCCGGTGGTGTTGTTATATCACCAACTACCATTACCGACTTTGCGCCACTTTATTGTGATGAAGAAGGCAAAAACCCGGTTACTCAATTTGATAAAAATGATGTTGAGGATGCAGGGCTTGTTAAATTTGATTTCTTAGGACTTAGAACGTTAACAATATTGCAGTGGGCAATTGAGATGGCAGATGAGAAACTGCTAAAAGCGGGCAAAGATCCCATTGATATTACAGAAATCCCTCTTGAAGATCCTGCTTGTTATAAAATTTTACTAAAATCTCAAACCACCGCTGTTTTCCAATTAGAATCAAGCGGCATGAAGTCGTTAATAGCCAAACTAAAACCCGATTGCTTTGAAGATATTATTGCGTTGGTTGCCTTGTTTAGACCTGGGCCATTACAGTCAGGCATGGTTGATAACTTTATTGAACGTAAACACGGTCGAGAGGCGGTTAGCTACCCTGATGAAACTTGGCAACATCTTGATTTAAAACCGATACTTGAACCAACTTACGGTATTATTCTATACCAAGAACAAGTCATGCAAATTGCCCAAGTACTTGCTGGCTATTCACTTGGTGGCGCAGATATGTTGCGTCGTGCTATGGGTAAGAAAAAACCAGAAGAAATGGCTAAGCAGCGAGCTGGTTTTGAAGAAGGCGCGAGAAATCGTGGTGTAGGTGGCGAGTTAGCGATGAAGATCTTCGATTTGGTGGAGAAATTTGCCGGTTATGGCTTTAACAAATCTCACTCTGCCGCCTATGCATTAGTTTCTTATCAAACACTGTGGATGAAAACACATTTTCCTGCCCCCTTTATGGCCGCAGTAATGTCTGCTGATATGGATAATACCGAAAAAATTGTTATTCTCGTTGATGAGTGTGCCAACATGGGCATAGACTTATTACCGCCTGATGTTAATGCAAGCTCATATAAATTTGCCGTTAATGATGATAATCAAATTGTTTACGGTATTGGTGCCATTAAAGGTGTTGGTGAAGGACCTATAGAGGCCATTATTAAGGCTCGGAATACTGGTGGACCTTTTGTTGATTTATTTGACTTTTGCTCACGTTTAGATCTAAAAAAGACTAACAAAAGAATCTTAGAAAAGTTGATTAAGTCAGGAGCAATGGATAATTTAGGGCCTAAAAGTGATAAAGGTCCACATCGAGCAGCATTATTCGAAACATTACCTGATGCAATTCGTGCTGCTGATCAACATGCAAAAGCTCAAGCTTTAGGACAAGATGATTTATTTGGTCTAATTAATGAAGAGCCAGATGATACTCGGCAGGTTTTTAAAGAATGTGCATATTGGCCTGAAGAGGTTTGGTTAGAAGGTGAAAAAGAAACACTAGGTTTATATCTAACCGGTCATCCTATTAATCGTTATTTAGCTGAAATTAAGCATTATGGCTCAGGACGTTTAGTGAGTCTTCAACCAAAAGGCAAGGATAACCTTTCAGTAGCGATAGGTTTAGTCATTGGTGTACGAGTAATAGTAAATAAACGAGGTCGACGATGGGCTTTAGTTACTTTAGATGATAAAAGTGCTCGAATGGATATTCGTTTGTTTCCAGATGATTATGATACCTTTGCTGATCTCCTAACAACAGATGCAATTTTAGTCTGTAAAGGACAGGTCAGCTTTGATGATTACTCCGGAGGTATTACAATGACCGCCCGAGATATTATGACCATAGCTGATGCGCGTGAAACTTATGTGAAGTCACTTGATATTAATGTCAATAAAACATTGATATCAGAAACTTTTATTGACGACTTTACTAAGGTATTATCACCTTTTAAAGATGGGACTTGTCCTATTAGAGTATACTACCAACGTGAAGAAGCACGAGGCATGTTGCAGTTAGGTGTGCAATGGCGAGTAACACCGTCAGATTTATTGTTATATGAGTTAAAAGTTTTACTTGGTGATGATAATATAGCATTACAGTTTTAGAGAGCTATTGGTTTTAGTAATGATTTGTTTAGTTATCGTTATTTAACGGGTAGCAGAAAACAACGTTTATTTTGTTGTTGATTACATATTTATCATCTTGAGATTAATGTTTAAATAGAAGGTTTAAACATTTGAAGTCAAGATGAAATCATTTTTATAAGAATTAGGTAAATTTAAATGTCATTAAATTTTTTAGATTTTGAGCAACCCATTGCAGAGCTTGATGCAAAAATTGAAGAATTAACGTTAGTTAATAACGGCCAAGATCTTGATTTAGATCTTGAAGATCAAATCTCTCAATTACGTGAAAAGAATAAAGAACAAACAAGGAAGATTTTTTCAAACCTTGACCCGTGGCAAACAGCACGAGTTGCTCGCCATCCTCAACGACCATTTACCTTAGATTATATTCCTCGTATTTTTACTGAATTCGATGAGTTAGCCGGTGATAGAGCTTACGCGGATGATAAAGCTATAGTTGGTGGTACGGCTCGTTTAGATGGCAAGCCAGTGATGATAATTGGTCATCAAAAAGGACGTTCAACGGCTGAGAAAGTGAAGCGTAACTTTGCTATGCCACGCCCTGAAGGTTACCGTAAAGCATTACGCTTAATGCAAATGGCTGAGCGTTTTAATATGCCTATCATCACTTTTATTGATACACCAGGTGCATATCCTGGGGTTGGTGCTGAAGAGCGTGGGCAAAGTGAGGCAATTGCCCGTAATTTGAAAGTTATGGCTCGCTTAACGGTACCAATTATTTGTACTGTTATTGGCGAAGGTGGTTCAGGTGGTGCATTAGCTATTGGTGTTGGTGATCGCGTTAACATGCTTCAATATGCAACATACGCGGTTATATCTCCTGAGGGTTGTGCTTCAATTTTATGGAAAACTGCAGAAAAAGCGCCTACCGCAGCGGCTGCCATGGGCATTACAGCACAACGAATAAAAGAGCTAGACCTGATTAACAATATTGTCGAAGAACCATTAGGTGGTGCCCATCGCGATATGGATTTAATGGCGGCACAATTAAAACAGCGGTTGAAAACTGATTTGAATGATTTACTAGGTTTATCTAAAGATGAACTTGTTGATCAACGATATGAACGTTTAATGTCATTCGGTTACTGTTAAAATAAGTTATTTTGTCAGTTTAGTTGTTTTATTCTAGCTAAACTGACAAATTCAACTGCTCACCTTTATGTCACTTATTCAAACGACCCTAAGCCAATTTTTTAACAGGTTTCCTAAACGGCCAATCGTAGTTGCTTATAGCGGCGGTATTGATTCTCAAGTATTACTTCATGCTCTTTCACAATTAAAGCTTAAAAATTTACTGTCCAATGAACTTTCTGTCTGTCATATCAATCATGGCTTAAGCCGAAATTCTCGGACTTGGCAACAAGCGGCCGAAAAGTTTTGTCAGCAACTCTCTTTGCCTATTCAAGTCTTTGAAGTTA
This sequence comes from Colwellia sp., assembly GCA_022969175.1. Taxonomy (GTDB): domain Bacteria; phylum Pseudomonadota; class Gammaproteobacteria; order Enterobacterales; family Alteromonadaceae; genus JALJPB01. The sequence continues at coordinate 9,315 of JALJPB010000050.1, forward strand.
ATGTAAAAGAAGTCGCTGGCGAAAGTTTAGAGGCGCTAGCGCGCGAAGCAAGATATAAAGCACTTAAGGCATATGCCGCTAACAATGCACTTATTGTTACTGGCCATCATTTAGACGATCAAAGTGAAACCTTCTTATTAGCGTTAAAAAGAGGAGCAGGCTTAAAAGGATTATCTGCTATGGCAGAGACGGTTAAGTTGCATTTTTCTTCACCATTAGCTTCCACAACAGAGCCAAGTGAGCAATTATTAGTTAGACCTTTGCTTAATGTCCCTAGAAAAGAGATTGATAGTTATGCATTAGCACATAAATTGACTTGGGTAGAAGATGAGTCCAATGAAGATCTTCGTTTTGATCGAAATTTCATTCGTCATCAAATTATGCCTTTGTTAACTAATCGCTGGCCAGCAATGTTAACTACTATTAAGCGCAGCAGTGAGCATTGTCAAGAAGGGCAGTTGTTATTAACAGAGCTCGCCCAACAAGATCTGGCTAATTGCCAGTTATCGCCATCAAGTTTATCAGTTTATGAATTAACACAATTATCATCAGCAAGGTTTAATAACCTCATTCGTTATTTTCTTGAAATTAACCAATGCTTGATGCCAAGTACTAAGCAATTACAGCAGATCCAGTGGCAACTTTTGGCAGCAAGTGATAAATCTCCTGAAATAAAAGTATCCAGCTATTGGTTACGGCGTTTTAAAGGGGCATTAATTATCACGCCTGATTATCAAAATCTATTGACTTGGCAACATCAGTTTTCAATTGGAAGTTTAAAAAATTCCAAAAAAATTATTAAACTGCCTGATGGTTTAGGGCAACTATGTTTTGAACTAGATATTAATGATGGTAATAATCAACAATCTTGCAACGATGAATTTGGCATAGTTCAATATCTAAAGGCCCCTGAGTCTGCTCAACAAATCACCATTCGATTTTCTCATGATAACCCCAAATGTTTACCTGACTTTCGCCAGCATTCACGTGAATTAAAAAAGGTCTTACAAGAGCTCAATATTGCCCCTTGGCAAAGAAAAAGAATTCCCTTTATTTATTATAACAATGTACTTGTTAGTGCTGTAGGTTATTTTATCTGTAAAGAATATCTTGCAGAAAAAAGAGATGTAGCAGTTGTTTTATCTTGTAAAAAGGTTAGCTCGTCTATTAATAACTAGACTTTATAGGCTAGAAAATGGTAAAAATCTCTTATACATACTAATACCAACTGAAATAAGTATTCGACCATTTGTTAGTAATCGGAATGGGTCAATTTATTAATTCAATTGGAATAATAAAATAAGAATCATAATGACCAGTGAAAACTCCTCAGTTTTAAAAAAAATCCAATCAATAAATATCGTTAATCAAATTATAATTGCCATCGTCATTGGTGGTTTATTAGCTGTAATAGCGCCTGAAATAGCCAAATCTTTTTCAATGTTAGGAAGTTTGTTTGTTAATGCCCTCAAAGCGGTAGCACCGATTTTAGTTTTGGTATTAGTTGCTTCATCAATAGCCAATCAAAAAGAGAATAGTGAGGCTAATTTAAAGCCTATTGTCGGGCTTTATTTATTGGGGACTTTAAGTGCTGCGTTAGTTGCCGTAACGTTAAGTTTTGTTTTTCCTGTTGAGCTAACGTTAAACTTAGATGGTGCACAAGCTAATCCTCCACAAGGGCTTGGCGAAGTATTATCTACCCTTGCTTATAAAATTGTTGATAATCCTATTAACGCTGTTGCTACTGGGAATTTTATTGGTATTTTAGCTTGGGGCTTAGGGTTAGGTTTTGCTTTAAAAAGGGCCAGTGAGTCAAGCAAAGTCATGGTACATGACTTAGCTGATGCTATTTCAAGTATTGTAAGAATTGTCATTCGTTTTGCGCCACTGGGGATTATGGGTTTAGTGGCAAATACGATTGCGACTACTGGCTTCAAAACCTTAGGGGAGTTTAGCCATTTAGTTCTACTTTTATTAAGTGCTATGGTAATTATTGCCTTGGTGGTAAATCCGATCATTGTTTATTTAATTACTCGTAAAAATCCATATCCTTTGGTATTAACGTGTTTAAAAGAGTCTGGTATTACCGCATTTTTTACTCGAAGCTCAGCAGCTAACATTCCAGTTAACATGGAGTTATGTAAAAAACTAGCATTACATGAAGATACATATTCCGTGTCAATACCATTAGGGGCAACCATAAACATGGCGGGTGCGGCAATTACTATTACGGTATTAACACTAGCAACAGCGAATACTTTAGGTATTGAAGTAGATTTTGCTACGGCTATCTTGTTAAGTGTTATTGCTTCTATTTCAGCCTGTGGGGCTTCTGGCGTCGCTGGCGGTTCATTATTGCTGATACCACTAGCGTGTGGCTTGTTTGGTATTAATAACGATATTGCTATGCAAGTAGTTGCCATAGGTTTTATTATCGGAGTTATTCAAGACTCAGCCGAGACAGCACTAAACAGCTCTACCGATGTTGTTTTTACAGCCGCCGCTTCTCATCATATAACTAAAAATTTATAGCATTAACTATGAGTGTAAGCTCAACCGTTCAACCAAAACATACAGTTAATTTATGTTTTGGTTGAATTATTTGAGTACATCCTTGTCATATTTCAGGCAACAACTTATTAATTCAAATTTAATAAGTTGTTAAACAACTAAAATTAAAGGATTAACCATGCTCAACCGTTTTATCATATTAGTAACATTTACCTTTTTTTCACAGATTGCAAGTGTGCAGGCGTTTTCAAACCAATCGCTGTTTTCTATTTATAACATCGAAACACCATTTACCATTAGCCAACCTATTATTGCGGCAAATTTAATCGATAACTCTGATAATAATTCTGCCGATGAATTATTAGCAATAGGTGTTGATGATCAAAAACAAACGTGGCTGGCTATTTATGTTTTTGATGAAAAATTAGAAAATTACCAGTTATATACCAAACAAATAATACCTAAAAAGTACTTTGCTTATGACCTTAGTGACTTTGTTAAAAAAAATAAAAACAAGCTTCGAACACTTTACTTTTTAGCAAAAGATGAAGTAGTTACATTTAAGGTGTTGCCATCAGTTGATAACACAGAACTGCTTAACCGATTTGAAATAAAGCAAAAAGTGGATTCGATGTACTTAGTTAAGTCGGCGGATTTTATTAATGCAAAAGACTTTATCAAAGACTTAAACCAAGATGGGCTTGATGATATTTATTTACCTCATTTTGAACAAATGAATTTATGGCTTTCTCAACCTTGTGGTCAATTGCACTTTCAGTTATTACCTTTACCCTCATTTATTGAACACGACAATGCCAAAGTTACCTTTAATCAACGAACTTTGTTTTTTGCTGATTTTAATTTTGATGCAAAAACTGATATAGCTTGGATAAAACAAGGAAGCATTGAATATTTTTCCCAAACGGAAAATGGTTTGTTTTCGCCGGTCAGTAAAACAATAATGTTAAATAATACTATCTATGGCTTAAATTGGTGGAATATTCGAGAGCCTGATGGAGATAGTTTAGATCAAAGTAAATTGGCTCACAGGATGGTCGAACAAATCAAAGATGTTAACGGTGATGGTATTGTTGATATGGTGGTAAGGTTTACTCAAACCGAAGGTGTATTAGATCGACGTAATGATTATGAGTTCTATTTTGGCCAAAGTATTAAAGTAGGGGCTATCAATAAAATCACTTTTCCCAATAAACCAAGCACTACAATACAAGCTGAAGGCACGTTAACAGGTTTAAGTATTATAGATATCAACAACGATAATAAGTTTGAAGTCATGCTTTCTTCGTTTGAGTTAAGTTTATCTAATATTATTGGTGCGTTGATCTCCGGTGGTATAGATCAAAATGTGCTGCTGTTTTCACTAAATGATCAAAATATCTTTGAAGATAAGCCTATCACCAATAAAGAAGTTGAGCTGAGTTTTAGTTTAAGTAATGGTCGAAGCGGGCAACCTATTGTACAACTAGCTGATATTAATGGCGATGGTTTACAAGACTTAATGCTTTCAGAAGATGATGATACACTGAAAGTATACTTAGGAAAAAAAGGTAAACGTAAGTTCGCTAAAAGAGCATTAAAGCAAGAACTACTATTAGCAAAAGATGGTCAATATATGCAAAGTCACGATATTAACCTTGATGGCAAACAGGACTTTATTATGTCTTATACTCGATTAGATGAGCAGAAGACACTTAATACTTTTACGGTATTAATAACTAATTAAAGGCATATATTAAACTTAATAAACCTAAGTAGTTTAGGGTTTTTTTGCTTGTATTGTCTAAATCGTTTTTCAATTATGGGCTTTATTAGGCTTGAACCTGCTATTTGAAAATCAAAGTTTTGATAAAAAATTGTCATATTGCTATTTGAAAAACAGGTAATAGATGAGTAGCCACAATCAATAGCGTTAATTAATTGGGTGGCTAATCCTTTTTTCTGAAATTTTCTATCGACAACTAAGGCGTGTAAAAATGCTTGTTGGTTATTACTTTCAATGAAAGAGACTATAACTGAGGCAACAATAGTATCGCTTGATTTTATAAAATAACAATGATCAAAACCGATGAAGCTGGCTGAATATCTTTGTTGCTTATAAAAGCGTTTAATGGCTTTTTTATCTTCTTTTTCTGCAGTTATAACTGCAGAAATTAAGCTATTATCCATGGTTAACTTTTTTATAGGGTTAATGTGAAATAGCCAGCTGACTGGCTATTTCTTAATTTAAGTGGCTGGTATTATTTACACTCGAAGTGCTTTTTCTCCACGAGCTATACCCACACAGCCAGATCGAACAGACTCAATGATTTCAGTTTCATTGGCAAGTATTTCGATAAAAGCATTGAGTTTATCAATATCACCAGTGAGTTCTATAGTATATATTTGTTTACCAATATCGATAATAGAGCCTCTAAATATATCCGCTATACGCTTAACTTCAGTGCGGGTTTTATCACTCATTGCTAAGACTTTAATCAGTAATAATTCTCGCTCGATATGCTTTCTGTCAGTAATGTCAGAAATTTTAATCACATCAATTAATTTGTTTACTTGTTTTACAATCTGCTCAAGCACGTTATCATCACCTCTGGTTGCAATGGTGATGCGAGAAAGGCTACTGTCTTCAGTGGGGGCAACGGTTAAACTTTCAATATTAAACGCGCGTTGAGAAAATAATCCAACAATACGTGATAATGAACCCGCTTCATTTTCTAATAAAATAGCTAAAATTCGACGCATTATGCTTTTACTCCTTTTTTGATCCACATATCATCAATTGCACCTGTTTTAATTTGCATTGGGTAGACATGTTCTTTTTCATCTACAGCAACATCGACAAACACTAATTTGTTCTTGATTGAGAATGCTTGTGCTAACTTTTCATCTAGTTCATCTAATGAATCAATTTGTATGCCCACATGGCCGTAGGCCTCAGCCAATTTAACAAAGTTCGGAATTGATTCCATATAAGAAGAAGAGTGACGCCCGCCATAAACCATGTCTTGCCATTGACGTACCATACCTAATGAGCGGTTATTTAAAGTGACAATAACAACAGGTAGCTTATATTGTAAACAAGTAGAGAGCTCTTGAATATTCATCTGAATGGAGCCATCACCTGTGATACAAATAACATGACTATCTGGGAACGCTAGTTTTACACCCATTGCCGCAGGTAGGCCAAATCCCATAGTGCCTAAACCACCAGAGTTGATCCATTGACGTGGCTTTGCAAAAGGATAATATTGTGCAGCAAACATTTGGTGCTGACCAACATCAGAGCAAACATAAGCTTCACCATTGGTAATTTTGTACATTGACTCAATGACTCTCTGTGGCTTTATTTTACTGCCTTCTTGTACATAACTCACACTGTTAACGCTACGCCATTGCTCTATTTCTTGCCACCAAAGATCTAATGCTTGCTGATCAGGTTTAAAATTACTGGCTGCTAGCTCATCAAGCAATTGTTGCATGACAATATCAATTAAACCAACAATAGGAATATGAGCGTTGATGGTTTTAGAAATAGAAGTTGGATCAATATCTACATGAATAATATTTGCGTTAGGGCAAAACTTGTTAACGTTATTGGTCACTCTGTCGTCAAATCGAACGCCAAGAGCTAGAATAACATCCGCATTTGCCATCGCTTTATTTGCTTCTAAACTGCCATGCATACCTAACATGCCAACAAAGTTATCATGAATACCCGAAATACCACCTAAGCCCATTAAAGTATTGGTAATAGGGGCTTTTAATGTTTCGGTTAATTTGGTTAAAAGCTGTGAAGCATTAGCTAATACTATGCCGCCGCCAGAATAAATCACTAACTTTTTGGCACTTGATATTGCTTTGACTGCTTTTTTTATTTGTTTAGGATGACCTTTACTTGTTGGATTATAAGAGCGCATTTTTATATTAGTATTAATATTAAAAGCAGCTTTATTTTCAGGTATTAATATATCTTTCGGTAATTCAACAACTACAGGGCCTGGTCGTCCAGTATTGGCTATATAAAATGCTTTGGCGATAATATTGGGAATATCCTCCACACTTCTACAGTTAAAGCTATGTTTTACGATAGGGCGAGAACATCCGATAATATCAGTTTCTTGAAAGGCATCATCACCAATCAAAGAGGTCGCTACTTGCCCTGCTAAAACAACCATAGGGATAGAGTCCATGTAAGCAGTAGCAATACCTGTTATACAGTTTGTTGCTCCTGGACCTGATGTTGCTAACACTACACCAACTTCACCGGTCGATCTTGTATAGCCGTCAGCCATATGAGTAGCAGCCTGTTCATGACGCACTAATATATGTTCAATCTCATCTTGTTGAAAAATAGCATCATAAATATCAAGCACTGAGCCACCAGGGTAGCCAAAAATATATTTTACTTTAAGTGCGGATAAGGCTTTTATTACCATTTCAGCGCCAGTAAATAATTGAGTTTCCATGTTATTGCCTTTTGTTAAAACTTTAAAAATATGAATAAAAAAAACCCCCGGTCTATTCAGAGCGAGGGTTTGTTAAATTTTTTGTTTATTTGCTTTTCTTAAACATAAAATAATCCCCGCAATGATTTAGAAATCAGTACGACTAGGAGGACGACATTGAGTTTAGTAACTAGATTCATAGCTTGAAAATAATATATTTATAAAACAAATTAAATGATGATGTATTTTTAATAGGTTTTTGTATGTCTGTCAATGGAAAGATTATAAATCTACGGGTTTTGTTAATAACAATATAGTATGGGTCCTATAAACTGGGCATATAAAGCTACGCAAACCGCTTGTAGTTAGTGATAAAATTTATAGAAATAGCTAAGCTATTAAAATTAACGATTTTTGTTGTAACTATCATAACAATTAGTAACAATGCTAAACATTAAAATAAGTTATGCTGGTATCATTACTGTAAATGAGCCTTTAAAAGGATAGGATTATGTTAAAAGTAAGATCTAAAATGAAGATGTTTGTTATCGCCGCTGTAGCAATTATTGGTGTCGGCTGTGCTTCACAGCATAATGCTAAAGTTGATTTTGATAGAAATGCAGAAATTGATACAACTCAATATAAAACTTTTGCTTGGCTTAACGAAAATAAAATCCTGTCCGCAAGTGAAGATATTAACCCAGTAATGAAAATAAGATTAGATGAAGCTGTTGAAGATACCTTTATTGCTAAAGGCTATAAGTTAATTTCTTCTGCTGAGGATGCCGATTTTGCTATCTCTTATACCGTAGGGAGCCGTGACAAAATTAAAGTTAATTCATATCCTGCAACTTACAATACAAGTTTTGGCTGGGGCAGAGGATACTATGGCTCTCGTGGTTATTATGGTGGCATGAGTATGGGCACTGAAACTCGTGTTACAAATTACACTGAAGGTAAATTGGCTATTGACGTATATGATGTTAAATCACATCAACCTGCTTGGCACGGTTGGGCTGTTAAACGTATAACTTCTGATGATAGAGAAGAGCCAGAACAAATGATTAAAGATTTAGTTGAGAAAGTTGTTGTAAACTTTTAATTTCAGCTCATTTTTAATTTTAAACGCGACTTAGGTCGCGTTTTTTGTTTTTGAATCATTATTTGTTGTGAAGGTATTGATTATTTTTAGATTTTTCATTTATTTTATTAGCAAAGAACTCATCTTGCATTACACTTAAGTTACATTGCCAGTAATGAATTTTTTTTAAATGAATAAATTTATTTTTAAAGATGAAGTAGAAGAGCCTACTAATAATAAAAAGCTAAGTAAGGCAAAAGTTTGGCGAGTATTAGTTGTCGATGATGATGAGTCTGTTCATCAAGTTACGCGCTTAGTATTAGCTGATGCTGAGATTGAATACCGAAAGTTGGATATTGTCTCGGTTTATTCTTCAAGTGAAGCCAAAGCTCTTTTAACGAAAGATAATAATTTCTGTATGGCTTTTGTTGATGTGGTGATGGAAACAGATCATGCAGGACTTGAGCTGGTTGAATGGATTAGAAATGAATTAAAAAATCAAGACATACGTCTTGTGCTGAGAACCGGACAAGCGGGCTCAGCCCCCGAAGCAAGAGTCATCAGAGACTTTGATATTAATGACTACAAAGAAAAAACAGACTTCACCTCCGGAAAAATGATAACCACAGTTTATGCTGGAATAAGAGCATACCGTGACATTATGACCATCAAGCGTAGTTTAGATGCGTTTAAACAACTTATTAAAGCCACCCATGATTTACTTAAAATCAATCAATTTCGGCAATTTGGTTCTGCCGCTCTAAATCATTTATTAACCTTGATGGATGTAGAGAGCTCTGCACTCTATATCGCAAGAACTAAAATTGACTTTGATGATCAAAGTTCAAATTTTATTATTGCCTGTACAGGAAAATATACCTGTCAAACGGATGATTTTGAATCGTCGACAATAGATGAAGATGTTAAACGTTTAATTCAACGAGCTTTCGAAGAAAAACAGCACATTACAAGTGATGGGTATTTCGTCGGATATTACCAAACCTCAAGTAATGCTTCATCAGTACTATATATAGAGTTCGACGATGACGGTGAGAATTTTAAAGCTAATCTTGCAGAATTATTTGCTACCAATGTCGCTTTGATTTTGGAGAGTTTAGCTCATCAGCAAGAAGTTGAACGCACTCAAAAGGAGTTGCTATATATTGTTGGAGAAGCTATTGAAGCCAGAAGCGAAAATAAAGGCGCCCATGTAAGGCGTGTGGCTTTGATATGTGAACTCTTAGCTAAAAAGCTTCAACTTAAAGAAGATTTTATTGAGGCTATTCGTCTAGCCGCACCTTTGCATGACTTAGGTAAACTAGGTATTCCTGAGAGAATTTTACAAAAAGAGGGCAAGTTAACCGAAGAAGAATGGGAAATCATGAAAACTCATACCAGTATTGGCTGCGAATTATTAAAAAAATCTTCCGTTGGTGTTTCAAAATTAGCAGCAAAGCTTGCACTTTATCATCATGAAAACTGGGATGGTAGCGGCTATCCCGAAGGGTTGACTGGTGTAAATATCCCCATTGAAGCACGCATAATGGCAATAGCAGATGTTTTTGACTCTTTAGGCTCTAGCAGAAGTTATAAATCACCTTGGGTGATTGACGATATTAGAGATTTTATGGCATCTGACAAGGGCAAAAAATTTGATCCGCAACTTATTAGTTTGCTTATGGAAAACTTCGAAGAGTTTTGTCAAATTCGTCAACAATATCCAGATAAATAAGCAATGAGTATGGAAAGTATTCTTAAAAAAATTATCAACGGTGTTTCCAATACCTATGGTGAGGAATTCTTTTCGGTTATCACCAAACAATTAGATGATGCAATTCAATCTGACTTTACCTTCATTGCTCGTTTAAATAAGGAAAAGCATAGTTGCCAAACTATTGCACTTATTGCTCATAGTAAACTCGTTGATAATTTTGAGTATGATCTTGAAGGCACCCCCTGTAATGATGTGACTGATAATTGTATTATTTTTTACCCGAAGAATATCACTGAACTTTACCCTAAGGATGATTTGCTTGTTGATATGGCAATTGAAGGCTACATAGGAGCTCCTTTAAATGATTCCAAGGGTGAAGTGCTGGGCATTATAGTTGCACTCTACCAAAGCCCAATCTTAGACAAAGATGTGACTTTAACGCTGTTTCAGTTATTTTCTAACCGAATAGCAGGTGAGTTTGAGCGAATTGATAAAGAAATAGAACTTAAAGAATTAAACAACACGTTAGATAATAAAATTCAACAAAGAACCGCTGAGCTAGAATCAACGGTGCAGCAATTAAAACATGCCCATAGCCAATTGTTGACAGTAGAAAAAATGGCTGTTCTTGGTGATTTAGTAGCTGGTGTTGCCCATGAAGTTAATACGCCATTAGGAGTGGCAATTACCGCAGAAAGTCTTTTAAGTGAGGAGTTTGCTAGCTTTGAAGCTAAATTATTAGCAGAAAAACTCAGCAAGAAAGATATGAAACACTTTGTTGAGCAGAACCAGCAGTGTTTACCAATGATATCGCGTAATTTACATCGGGCAAAAGAGATTATTGACAATTTCAAACGAATGGCAACAGAGCAAAGTGAATTTAAACAAGAGCTAATATATTTAAATACCTATTACCAACGTCTTATATCAACTTTAAATCCATTATTAAAAAGGCGACAGGCGAAAATTATTTTTACCGGCTGTAGTGATGATTCCGTTATGACATTCCCAGGTTGTCATGCACAACTGCTGACCAATTTAGTGAATAATAGCATCCAGCATGGTTTTCTAGAAAATGGTAATAATATTATTACTATCTGCCTTGTGAATAAAGGAAGGGAGTTTATGGTTGACTATTTTGATAATGGCATTGGTATTGCCATAGACAATCAAGAGAATATATTTCAACCTTTTTATACTACTAAGCGAAATGTTGGCAAAACCGGCCTTGGCTTGTCTATTTGTTATAATTTAGTTTTAACCACATTAAAAGGAAGGTTTGAATGCCTTCCTTGTGAACAAGGCGTACACTTTAGGTATATATTTCAACCTTGTTAACTTTTAGATAGTTTATCAACGGTTGCAGAACAAGCTTGTAGAAAAGTATCAATAAAATATTTTACCTCAGGCATATTCTTTTGCATATCAGCAATCTTAGTTCCTAAACGCTCTTTTACATGCTCAAATTCTGGGTTTTTATGGTTTAGCTCATCAAGGGCTTTGATGTAGGCGACCAGAATATCAGCTGCCTTGACGATATCCTTATATTCTTTGTCGACATTGTCTTGTACAACTATATCACTATAGTACTCTTGAAATTCATCAGGCAATGAGGATAAACACTCTTGCTCAGCGAAAAATTCAATTTTTTTAAATTCACGGGCTATTTCAGCATTGGCATATTTTGTTGGGCTTACAATATCGCCATACCTGGTTTCACTTGCTTCATGGTATAAGGCAATGGTTGAAACCTTATCGGCATTAATATCACCATTAAATAGCTTGTTTTTAATAACGGCTAGTAAATGGGCAACAATGGCGACTTGGTGGGAGTGCTCTGCAACGTTTTCTGGTTTTACGCAGAACATTAATGACCATCGTTTGATCAGTGGCATTCTAAACATCCAAGCTAAAAAAGTACTTTGCATAGTGACCCTTTATTATTGTTTATAATTAGCAAAAAAGGCTTTTAACTTCTCTAAGGCTGCGCTTAACTCATCGACATGAGGAAGAAAAACCAAACGAAAATAATTGTTTTCTTTGATATTAAAAGCGCGACCATGAACTAATAATATTTTTTCTTGTTTTAGTAAGTCCAGAATCATTTTTTCATCATCTTCGATGTTGAATTTACTCTTATCTACTTTAACAAATAAATACAGTGCTCCCATCGCAGGGTTACAAGATAAACCATCAATTTCATTTATTAATTTATAGGCTAAGTCGCGCTGTTTAAGTAAGCGTCCATCACCTTGTATCAGTTCGTTGATACTCTGATAGCCGCCAAGTGCAGTTTGTATTGCATGTTGAGAAGGTACATTGGCGCACATTCGCATTGAGGAAAGTAGCGTTAAACCTTCAATGTAATCTTCAGCATGAATTTTCGGCCCCGTGATCACCATCCAACCAGAGCGAAAACCCGCTATACGATAATTTTTTGATAAGCCGCCAAAGCTAATAATTAAAACATCATTTGCCAACCTTGCCGTAGGAATATGAACGGCATCTTCAAATAATATTTTGTCGTATATCTCGTCACTAAATATGATTAACTGATGTTTTCTTGCCAGAGCAATTAATTCAAGTAAAATATCTTGTGAGTAAACTGCCCCAGTAGGGTTGTTTGGATTTATTAAGACCAAAGCTTTAGTTTTACTGGTTATTTTACTTTCAATATCTTTGATATCAGGAAACCACTGGTTTTGTTCATCACAGCAATAGTGAATGGGGCTACCACCAGAAAGGGATACCGCCGCTGTCCAAAGCGGATAATCAGGTGCCGGAATTAATACTTCATCGTCATTGTCTAGCAAGGCTTGCATTGCCATGACTATAAGCTCACTTACACCATTACCAATATAGATATCATCAACACTGACATCTTTTATTTGCTGTTGCTGGAAATACTGCATTACGGCAACACGGGCAGAATATATACCTTGAGATTCACTATAACCTTGAGAATTAGGTAAATTATGGATCACATCTTTTAAAATATCATCGGGCGCTTCAAAACCAAATGGGGCAGGGTTGCCAATATTGAGTTTTAAAATTTTATGTCCTTCATCTTCAAGGCGGCGTGCTTCAATCGCTATTTGTCCTCTGATGTCATAACAAACATTGTCTAATTTTGATGATTTTTTAATACTTTTCATTATTCTTAACTTCTCAGTGAAATTCCAATTATGTTACTCGTTATTCATTGTTGCTAAAATTCAGTGATTTTGAAACAGTTTATTGCAAATTTTTTAGTGTGATTTATCCAGAACAGGTTAATCTGGTTATTAGTGTGATGTTTATTGTATAAAAGTAGAGGTTTATATGGCGTTACCTTTAATAATCGCTGGCGCAGCTGCTTTATCGGCATTGGCAGTGAAAGGCCTAAATATTGACAGAAAGTCACAACAAAAACTTCGACAGAAGTTAACGCGTGCACTTCAGTTATCAGACTTAAGTGAGCATCAATCCCCCGTGGCTATTTATCCTAGTGATTTTTTAGTATCCGAGCAGAGTGTAGCTCCTCAAATTGGCGCTATTGTTTGTTGTGGTATTGGCGGGATACTTGACCATACCGGAATTTGGCTTGGAGATGACTTAATTGTAGAGCTTGCTGGTAATGGTTTGATTAAGGCTATTTCCAGTGAGCGTTTTATTAATGAGCGATCAGGTAAACAAATATTTATTGCCTGCAACTCTTTAGGTCAACCTTTAGTTAATGAGTCTGCCGCTAAAATTGCTAGTGAGCAGATATTTCAATACCGTGATTACCACATGATAGAGAACAATTGTCATCATTTTATTTGGCAGTGTTTTAAACCAAACGATCACTCGATAACAACGTTCAAATCACTTAATGTACATTTAGCGCAATATTTTGATCGAGTTGTTTATTGGGATTTATGCGAGGTAGACAACGAAAGGTTTGATAGTGCTAGAAAACTAAAGTCTTTTCAGCGAAAAAGGTAAGTGAAATACCCGATAAATAGTTTATCGATTGATTTTTATTAAAGAAAATAACGGCTGCCAAAATCAGCAGCCGTTATTACCAGCCGTAAAGTAAAAAGTTATATTTTTACTTTTCAAACAAGCTCATGATGTTATCAATTGCCATTAGTGATTTTTCACCAGTGATACGATTTTTAACTTCAATTTCTTGATTGTCTAAATTACGTTCACCGATAATAAGCAAACAAGGTGTACCAATCAATTCATGATCAGCAAACATCACGCCAGGGCGCTCTTTTCTGTCATCAAATAGTACTTCGATACCTGCCTGTTGAAGTTGCTGATAAATTTTCTCTGCAGTTTCTTTAACACGGACAGATTTAGCCATATTCATTGGTACAATTGCTACTTGGAAAGGAGCAATTGCAGATGGCCATTTAATACCATATTTATCATGATTTTGCTCAATAGAAGCGGCAACAATTCGTGAAACACCAATTCCGTAACAACCCATGGTTAAAATTTGGTTTTTACCTGCTTCGGTTAATACACCGCATTTCATCGCTTGGGCATACTTATCACCTAATTGGAAAATATGACCAACTTCAATACCACGTTTGATGACAATTTTACCTTTGCCACATGGGCTTGGATCACCTTCTACAACGTTTCTAAGATCTTCAACTGTGTAATCACTACAGTCTCTGTCCCAGTTAACACCAGTAAAGTGAACATTGTCAGTATTAGCACCACAAACAAAGTCAGCTAAATGTGCTGCACTGCGGTCAACTATAACTAAGATTGTCATGTCGACTGGTCCGATTGAACCTGCATTACAGCCTACTGATGCTAGAATTTGTTCTTCACTTGCGAAGGTTAATGGTGTTGCAATTTGTGCAAGGTTTTCAGCTTTAATCTCATTTAACTGATGATCGCCTCTAAGTACTAATGCAATTATTGGCGCAGTTTCTCCTTTATCCGTTTCACCAACAACTAATAAGGTTTTAACTGTTGATTTAATATCGACTTTTAAAAACTCTGACACTGCATCAATAGTTTTAGCATTAGGCGTATCAATACGAGACAATGTTTGATTAGGAGCTGGTCGGTCCCCTATAGGAGCTAAAGCTTCTGCCTTTTCAACGTTTGCGGCAAAGTCACTTTCATCACTAAAAGCAATGTCATCTTCACCTGAGTCGGCTAATACATGAAATTCATGAGATACGGCACCACCAATAGAGCCTGTATCTGCAATTACCGGACGGTAATCTAAGCCGAGACGTTCAAATATACGGCAATAGGCGTCAAACATTATATCGTAAGTTTTCTGCAGACATTCTTGAGATAAATGGAAAGAGTAAGCATCTTTCATTAAAAATTCACGACCACGCATCACACCAAATCTCGGGCGTATTTCATCACGGAATTTTGTTTGAATTTGAAATACATTGAGCGGTAACTGTTTATAGCTGTTAATTTCATTACTAACGAGCTTGGTGATAACTTCTTCGTGAGTTGGGCCAAGAACAAAAGCACGATGATGTCTATCATTTAACCTCAGTAATTCTGGGCCATAGTCATTCAATCGACCTGACTCTTCCCATAAATCAGCAGGCTGAACCATAGGCATTAAAACTTCGATGGCATTTGCTCGCTCCATCTCTTCTCTAACAATGTTTTCAACTTTTCTAAGAACTTTTAAACCTGTTGGTAACCAAGTATATAAACCTGAAGCGACATTACGTACTAAACCTGCACGTAACATTAGTTGGTGGCTGATAACCTCAGCGCTTGCCGGTGTTTCTTTTAAAGTAGACAGTAAGTATTGGCTAGTACGCATTGCTAGAGTTTTCCTCGGAATAAGTTCCGTTAAATCGAATGATAAAATTGCGCTTATTCTAACAGGGCGGGTGCTTAGGTGTAAGTGCTATCTTGTCATTTTTTTCACAAAAACAACAACAAATAGTGCAATAGTAAAACTGCCAGTAAAAGCTTCAAGAGCAGCAATACCTCTTGATATACCCACAGGAGTAAAGTCACCATAACCAAGAGTAGTGAAAGTGACTACTGAGTAATATAAACAGGATAAAAATAAAGAAAAATTTTCATCAAAATTTAATTGGCTATCATAGGATAAGAATTCCCCTTGATAATTTAGGCCAGTAAAAGTATAGATGAAAGCACAAAATAAGATAATCCCAATAGATAAACCGACAATTCTTAACGGGGCTTCACCATAACCACAAAATAAGTCGACTACCTTTGATAATATACGCTTTCGACTATATTTTGGCAGCTGCATGCGCCTCATTGTAAGTTCTTTTTGGATGAAATCTCCTGACAGACTAAATATCCCTTCATGCTCAGCATGTTTTCTTAAATCACGGTATATTTCTTCAGCTTGTTCAAAGTTATCAATGGCTGCTTGTTTATTTCCCTTTTTCATTGATGCTTTTGCTGTATTTTCCTGGCTGAGTTTGGCACCAATTTTAACATTTTCGAACTTGCTTCCCGCCCATTTTACCCCTAACATATTCGCCTGCTGTAAATCAGCGCAGTTTAAATTAGCATCCCTAAGATCTGCTTTCATCAAACTGGTTTTGAAAAATTTGATATTGAATAAATGTGCGCCTTTTAAATTCGCTCGGTATAAGTCACTGTAAGAAAAATCATATCCTTGTTTTTTGTGGTGGTTAACTAAATCAATACCTTCAAAATTTCCTTTTTTTAGCTTCAACCCACGTAGCATTCCACCAGCTTTTGCGTATTGTTCAAGCAGGCCTTTAACATGTGGCTCAGACTTATCAATTGATGCGTCATGCCAATAGCAATATCCCGATGGCTTGGCCTCATTATGACAGTGAATATTGTCGGGATCACAATACTGGCATAATTGCTTTAATTTACTCATATATTGAGTATAGTGTCTGCAAATTTAAAAGTTGTATTTCTTATAAAGTAAACATTTTAAGGGGTAAATATGAAATTAGAACTAATACGCGCCGATTATCACAATGAACAACACAGTACAGATTTATTGATGCTACTTAACTCATATGCAGTAGATCCTATGGGCGGTGGTGAAGAACTATCTGATTATGTTAAATCAAATTTAATTAAGTCGATGGCATCACGTCAGGATGTTTTTACTGTGCTCTGTTATGTCGATGATGTGCCAGCAGGGCTAATTAATTGCATTGAGGGTTTTTCAACCTTCAGTGCTAAACCTTTAATGAATATTCATGACGTTACGGTTTTGCCAAAATATAGAGGTTTAGGGTTAAGTGAAAAGATGTTTATTGAAGTAGAAAAACTTGCAAAAGAAAAAGATTGCTGCAAGTTAACTTTAGAAGTTTTAGAAGGTAATAAAGTGGCAAAAAATGCTTATGAAAAATACGGCTATTCGGGTTATGAACTTGATCCTGAAATGGGAAAAGCGATTTTTTGGCAAAAAAAATTAAAATAAGAGCTTAATGGCTAGCTTTTATAAAACATTGAACTCAATATTTAGAATGAAATGGGTTTTCTTCCAGTATGTGGGCGAGCAGCTATTTCATTCTCTGTTAAACTGACTGTTTGCTTATTATTTGTAGTAATAGCATTAGATTTTTTTTGTTTTTTCTGGTTATTTGATGCTTTTTTAACTGGTTTGTCAGCGGCTATTTTAATAACAGGTTGCGGTTTACTGTTAACATTGATAGCGACTTGAATAACATCCCCATTAAATTCAACAATATCATTTTCATAAACTTTTTTTCTTTTTTGGTATTCCACTTCATTATTTAAAAGTACATATCCTTCGGTGATGACAATTTTAGCTTCACCGCCGCCGCCAACGAGATTGGCAATTTTAAGTAACTGGCACAATGGAATAGGTTGTTCTGAAATTTCTACAATTTGATATTCATTTGAATCTTGCATTTTATTCTCAACGGTAAAAAATTACTTAATAGAATTGAAGCGCTATTATGCCAAGTAAAATAAACAAACGATCATTCTAAAGCGGTCTAAATAGTTAATCTCTACGTTGCTTAGGTTTAATGGAACTATAAACCTGTGTTATTAACAATTTATCTTCGTTTATAATTGCTCGATTCACTATTTCTAATTGGTATTAGACTTCTTTGTCGTTAGTTTAACATGGTAAAAATGATCTTGAAATAATGCCTTTAAAAATATCATCCTAATTTGTTGGTGTATAAAAATATTTACATTTAGAATCGTTTTGATTTGTTATCTGCCGTTCTATTTTTGTACATTAAAGTTATCTGTGTATAATGCGCCGCAGCAGAAACGGCAACATGCTTGAAAAAGCATTACGCAAAGCTACCGGTCTAAGGGGAGAACCTACGACAGCGGGGTCACCAAAGCATATTAGGATATCTTTGATGAACGTTTCATTTATTAGTTCAATTGTAAATTAAGGGTTATCCAATGAAAAAATTATTACTTATTCCAGCCATCGCTTTATTATCTGTTTCCTTTACACCTGTTGCAAGCGCATCAAATGTTGCACAAACGCTATGTGAATATGTATCTGCTGATGACAAAAAACGTCTTCGTTCATTCTTAAAAACCAATAAATTAAAAATCCGTCAAATATTTGATGCCGTACAATGTAATGGTCAAAACCTATTATCTTTTGCTTCTTCAAAAAATGCTGTTAAAACAGGTACTTTGATGATTAATAAATTACCTAAATCAAAAGTAAAAAAAGTATTAGCGTCTATCAGCTCTAGCGAATTAAATGCTGCCGCACAAAAACGTATAAGTAGCTAAATCGATTGTAAACTCACTTGAGTGTTTGTTTTAGGGTATGTTAATAACATACCCTTTTTTTTCAACTTTTTATCCTACTTGAACAATCAAATTGGTAATGAAATTGTTTAAGCTAGCTTTTCTACGTATAATTCGTGTTAATTAACCGATAGATTTAATGTGAGCAATATAATGGTAGAAAAAGCAGCAAGTAATTCCGAAGTATTTAAGGCGTTTTTAAAAGACGTTCAGTTAGATCAAGTTCTTTGGGCTCTGCAAGATAAGGCAAGTGAAGACTGGGTAGTACTTGACTCTATTAACTTCGAAAAGACTGATGTAATGCCATTGTGGTCAACAGAGATTTTAGCCAAACAGCATTGTAGTGATGAATGGAAAAATTATTCTCCTGTGGCAATATCAATTGCCGATTGGTTTGAGTTCTGGCTTGAAGATTTAAATAGTGATGGGGTAATTGTTGGTATCGACTGGCCTGAAGATGGTGAATGCTTAGAGCTTGAACTTGATACATTCACCCAAGGGTTAGCTGAAATTGAAAAGTTGAAATAGTCAGTATTTTGCACTCTGTTTTAGTTAGACTCAGTCTTGATGTTAGCAACTATTAATACCCAGTGGCTAACATCTATAACTAGCAGTAACTACCAGTAACTACGTAAGGCTAATGTTATTCCCCAACCGCCATATTTACCGCCATCGTCGGCATCATCTAGCATCTGAGTATATTGTCCGCCGAAATGAAGTTTTAGTTTATGGCTATTAATTAAATAGTTAACACCAGCATATATTTCCTGGTAATTATTTCCTTTGTCTTCAATAATCTTATGTTCATATTTGCCGAGTCTTAAGCCATTTACTTGCTCACTGTCTAAGTAGGTATAACGCATTAGCCACTGAATTTTATTGGTTTGTTGAAAAAAAGGCATTATTACTAAGCCCCATAAATCACTTTGGCCAAGCTCTCCTTGACCTAATGAAAGGTCACTCCACAAGTGCCAACTCCCGGTATTTAATTTAGTGGAAAAGCTGGCAACATTACTGAAGTCTCTGGTATTACCTTGTTCATCTACATCGTTGTATACATAATCAAAGCCAACTTCTGCTTTATCCCACAGCTGGTTCTTGCTAAAACTAGAGGTTAGAGAAAAAAGTGCAAAATAGCTGCCCTTAGTAAAACCAATTTCATCTGAGCCGTCACTTGAGAATATGCCACTGGTGTAAGATGTTTGATTTGTTAATTTACCTTTAATACTAACACCGGTGAAATACTCAGCAGTAAACCATAAATTATTAGTTAAATTATTACGTTGTGGTGTCAGTAATTTTTTTGAAGAGGTTCTACCATCTAAGGTAAAGCCTGTTGAGTGTTTTAGTACGGTTAATTTTATGCCATTGTCCAAATTCCAACTTAAGTTAGCATCAGTCAAACGTTTATATTTTCCGCCATCGTTTAAATCAAAATCTCCTTCAAGAGCTGTATGAATATGACCATATTTTGCTTTGAAACCAAAGCGAAAACGGCGCCAAATAATATCACTATAAGTATTATCTTCATTACTAGCTAGATTATTACTTGTACTGTTAAAGTAAGTTGCATCAGCTTGTAATCTACCTGACAAATTAAAATAGTTGCCTTGTTCATTTTTATAAAGTTGTGTATATCGCCAAATGTCATTAATTTCACTGCCTTGGCTATAAGCACTTGAAGATAAAAAAATAAAAGAGAGAATTAAAATAAAAAAATTATTCATGTTAAGTTGTCAAATCAAATAGTTAGCAAAAGGCCTTGGCTGAATAGTATAACAAAGAGTTATAGCATTTGGATTAAGTAAATCTAAATCTAAAATAAAAAAGCAACTCATTACATTAGCGAGTTGCTTTTGATGTATTATTTATTTTAATCGTTTTTAGTAAGTTAATAAAAAACTATTAAAGAGCTTATAATTACTCAAGACCTTCAATTATGCCACTTTCGAGTAACCTAATATCGTTTGCTGCGGGTTTTTTAGGTAATCCCGGCATCCGCATAATGTTTCCGGTTAATACCACAAGAAATCCAGCTCCTTCATTGATTTGAATAGCTCGAACTGTGACTTCAAAGTCTCGAGGGCGACCGTGCAACAATGGATCATCTGATAAAGAACTCGGCGCTTTAGCAATACAGATTGGTAAGTGAGATAAACCTAATTGTTCAATATGTTTTAGATCTTTCTCTGCTTCTTTTGAAAATGCAACATCATTAGCGCCATACATAGCGCGACTTACTGCTTTCACTTTTTCAATAACTGACATGTCCAAAGTGTATAACGGCGTATAGGGTTTGCTTTTTCCAACTGAGTCCATTACTGCTTTAGCCAGTTCAATAGCACCTTTACCACCATTTGCATAGTGAGTGGTTTCAGCAAAAGAGACACCGTGCTCAATACACCTTGCTCTGATAATGGCTATCTCTTCGTCAGTATCTGTAGCAAATCGGTTTAGGGCAACAACAGGATGTTTGTTAAATATTTCTACACTTTCAATATGTTTGTCTAAGTTAGCTAAACCTTCTCGTACCGCTTCTATATCTTCAGCTTCTAAATCATTTTTATCTTTACCTCCGTGCATTTTTAAGGCTCTAACCGTGGTCACTAAAACCACTGCATCTGGGTCTAAGTCTGCAATACGGCATTTTATATCAAAGAATTTTTCAGCACCTAAATCAAAGCCAAAGCCAGCTTCGGTTATTGACCAGTCTGCATGATGCATTGCCATTCGAGTAGCGATAATACTGTTACAGCCATGGGCAATGTTGGCAAAAGGACCACCATGTACAAATGCAGGAGTTCCTTCAAGACTTTGCACTAAGTTTGGCTGTAGTGCATCACGTAATAGCGCCATCATAGCGCCTGTTATCTCTAGTTCTTTCGCATGTACAGGTTTGCCATCGTAGGTATAGCCGATAAGTGTTCGCTCTAAACGCTTTTGCAAATCAGCGGCATCATCCGCTAAACACAACATTGCCATAACTTCTGAGGCTGCGGTAATGTCAAAACCACCTTCACGCGGGATACCTTGCATTTTTCCGCCTAAACCTAGGACTATATTTCGTAAGCTGCGATCATTCATATCCATCACACGACGCCAAACGACTTGGCGGGGATCTATATTTAATAAGTTACCTTGATAAATATGATTATCAATAGCCGCCGATAACAAATTGTTGGCGCTAGTAATGGCATGAAAGTCACCAGTAAAATGTAAATTAATGCGATCGCTAGGCATTATTTGGCTATATCCACCCCCTGTTGCTCCACCTTTCATCCCTAAGCAAGGGCCTAGAGATGGCTCTCTTAATGCTAAACATACCGATTCATTTAGTTGAGTAAATGCTTGACCTAAACCTATAGTGGTGGTGGTTTTACCCTCACCAGATGGTGTGGGTGTTGTTGCAGAAACTAATATTAATTTTCCTTTTTTAGTGGATGGGACTTTTAGTGCCTTAAGGTCAACTTTTGCAATATCTTTTCCATATGGCAACAAATACTCGCTTGATATACCTAAGATTTCGCTAATATGCTCAATTGGACGCGGTTTAAATTGTTGTGCAATATCTACATCTGTGGCCATGTTAATTCCTTATTTTAATTAGAATCCCTAATTGGGTATATTGTATGCTTCGAATCTATATTATATTAATTTACATTCAATCTACTCTTGAAAACTTGATTTGCAACAAAAGGCTTACATTTATATGATTTCTATTTCGTTCATGAATCTTTACTGGCTATCCATAGTGAATTTAACAGGCTATATTGGATTAAATGAAAAATAAGATGTCTTTATCTGAGAGTAATAAGTTATATGCCCTTTGAGCAAGTGAATAAAATTGTCTATCAATCATCAAGCAGGACGTTAGTTGTTGATAACGTAATTATTGAACAACCATTACAAATAAGGCTATCTTGGCAAGATAATGCGTCTGTTCAATACTCAAAAGTGCTAACAATAACCATGAGAACACCAGGGCAAGACAAAGTACTAATTTTAGGGTTATTGTTATCTGAAGGAATAATTCAGACGATAAAAGATATTGAATTTTTATCATTAGAAAAAAATGAAAAGGACTCAAATGAGTTGAGTCAAGATAACCTTTGGGAGGCTACATTAGTCAAAGGTATTGTGCCAAAAATTTCTTCAGTTGAGCGTTATCAAGTAACTTACAGCAGTTGTGGCTTGTGTGGCGCTACTTCACTAAAAGCGTTAGAGCTAAACAATCCTGATCAACTTTGCCAGAAAAAAGCTTGGTTAGCGGTGGATGATATTTATCAAATGCCAGATAAAATGAAAGTCCGGCAAAGCGATTACATTGAAACCGGTGGCGCTCATGGTGC
>JALJPB010000051.1 GCA_022969175.1 Colwellia sp.
TTTGCTTATTCTCATGGCAGAGCCTCAGGCATGTGGCAGTTTGTGCCTGGTACAGGCAAGCGCTTTGGTATGAAACAAAACTGGTGGTATGACGGCAGACGAGATGTTATTGCTTCAACTGAAGGTGCTATCGCTTATTTAAAATATTTAAATAAGTACTTTAAAGGTGATTGGTTACTCGCTCTTGCTGCTTATAACTCAGGTGAAGGCAGAGTTCGTCGAGCAATGAAAAATAATGCAAGAAAAAATAAACCTACTGATTTTTGGTCATTAGACTTACCTAGAGAAACACGTGCTTATGTACCTAAACTTCTCGCCCTAGCCGACATTATTAAACGCCCTGATGATTTTAATATCAAATTATATGAGATTGAAAACAAAGCTGTATTGGGTCAAGTTGATATTGGTTCACAACTCGATTTAGCAAAAGCAGCTAAGTTAGCTGAATTATCATTACCAGAGCTACAACGATTAAACCCAGGATTTAATCGTTGGTCTACTGATCCTGATGGACCACATCGCTTACTCATTCCTCTTAACAAAAAAGCCGCATTTATTGAGGGATTAGAAAAGCTTAGCAAAAGTGATCGTTTAGCTTGGCAACGATATAAGATAAAAAATGGCGATAGTTTAGGAGAAATTGCCGCGAAATTTAATACTTCCATAGAATTAATCAAACAAGTTAATAATGTCAGTGGCACACAAATTAGAGCGGGAAAACATTTATTAATTCCCGTTGCAGCACAATCTCTAGACAGTTATATATTATCGCAAAGCCAACGTTTAATGGCCAAACAAAGTAGCAAGCGTAAAGGTGTTAAAACAACACATACCGTTAAATCTGGCGATACTCTATGGGACTTAAGTCAACATTATAAAGTCAGTAGTAAAAGCATTGCAAAATGGAATGGTATGGCGCCAAGGGATTACATTAAACCAGGGCAAAAACTGGTTATATGGCAAAAGGCATCCGTTACTAAGTCATCTGGTATTGCTGTTGAAAATGCCATCATAAGAAATATTACTTATAAGGTACGACGAGGTGACTCTTTTGCCCGCATTGCCGATAAATTTAGTGTGAGTATTAAGGATATTGAACGTTGGAATAGCATCAGCAGGAAAAAATATTTACAACCTGGTCAATTACTAAAATTATCCGTTGATGTTACTAATAATATTTAATAGCCATTAAAGCAAAATAAAAATCAATTTTAAGGGCTTATCAAATAAACATTTTGATAAGCCCTTTTTTCATGGTAAAGATAAATAATTTCAAATACTAAAAAATAGTCTACACTCAAACTAGGATTAGGGAGTTGAATTAGTTAACTTAATTAAGGAATGATTATGGTAAAGGGAAATTATCCGCCGGTAGTATTAGTAAAAGCTTGGGTATTAGTTGCAACCAGCGACAGACCACAATTACAACAGTGTGATCACCGAGCTCAAATGGGTATAAAACAGTTTTTTGGCTCGGTAACACTTGCAGAGCTTTATATAGAGCAAGTGGAAATGAATACTGAAGTTGTTTTAATTTAAGTATTGATGGTATGAACTATTTATTTTGCTTTCTATCATCGATAACCACTGTTGCTGAAATTTGATCTTGTATCGCTTGGCGGTTGGCATTCCAAAAGATTTGAAGGAAGCCTAACAATCCGGTAGCTATTCCGGCACCGTAACCACCATAACGGCCAAAACTATCCCACATTGAAAGCGGCGTACCATCAAGTTGTAAGACACGAATACCGACGATTTTTTTACCCGGCGTTTGACCATGCCATAAAGCAGTGAACACCGTAAAGTAAAATGCTGCCCAGCCAAAACCTAAACCAAGATCTTCAATCAGTGCTTTTATCCATTGAATAACGGAGTAAACAGGTTTTGTTTCTTGTTTTTCAATTTCATCAACACTGCCTAATAAATTATTATCAATCTCTTTATTAGATTGTTGCTCAATTTTCTTAGTATTACCGGTAATGTCAGTTATTTTTTCTAGCGCTTGTTTTTCCGCTTCATTTTCAGCTTGTTTTTCCGCTTGTCGTTCCAATAAGGATTGCTGATAAACGCTAAATAAATGTGTTTCTAATTGAGCTCTCTGCACTTTATTAAGTGCCGTAGCTTCAGCTATTTCTTTGATTGAATCATTAAGGATATCATGTTTTAAATTAAATGATGAAAATCCCTTAACCAGAGGGGATAATTCACTTTTCCAGCAATTAAGATCTATACATTCACTATTATTAATCGTTAATAGTAAAGCACCACTTAAAGCAGAAAAAGCAATAGCCTGCCCCATTGACAGTTCCTGCTCAGATAGATTAACAACATTATTAGTTGAATCTTGCTCTGTACTTGATGAATCAATAAAAGATTGGTTAAATAAAGTGGGTAATAAATTGAGCAAAACAACAAAAATAATAAAGTAAGCAAAAAATCTTAGTAATTTCCGACGTTTCCTCCCCTTTTGTTTTCCAAGTTTTAAAGTCCGTTGTTTACTGCCTAAACGATATAGAGTAATGGCAATAACTAGCGCTAAAATTTCACCTGGAGTATCACTGAGTAAAGCAACAAAAAACAAATCAATGCAAATTGCTAATGCTCTTTTTGTCGGAGATGCTAAAGCAGTTCCGAACAAAGATTTATCAATATCGAAAGCAAAAGGGGTTAATATTTGACGTGTTTCTTCTTCAGATAAAGTGCTGACACTACTGGATTCATTTAGTGGTAAAACTTCCCCCTTTGTCGACATTTAAGCTCCCCTTTTTTATATTTTTATATTTTTATATTAAGAAATTAGAAACAAGCGATTAAAGTAAAGCCTTAATACCTTTTGATAAACCGTCTAAAGTTAACGGATACATTTTTTGAGCAACAAGCTGTTTCATGATATGGATAGAGGCGTAATATCCCCAGTATGCTTCTTCTTGTGGGTTAAGCCAAATAGCGTTATCAAAATGAGACAACAACCGATCCATCCACACACTACCCGCTTCTTCATTATAATGTTCAACACTGCCACCGGGGTAAGTTATTTCGTAGGGGCCCATTGTCGCATCACCAATAATAATAACTTTATAATCTCGACCATAGGTATGAATAATTTGTTGTATATCGATTGGCTCACTTTGTCGTCGATTATTATCTCGCCAAACTTTTTCGTAGATGCAGTTATGAAAATAGAAAAACTCTAAATGCTTAAACTCGCTATGAACAGCAGAAAATAGTTGTTCACATACTTTTATGTGATCGTCCATTGAACCGCCAACATCAAAAAACATCAGCACCTTAACGGCATTATGTCGCTCTTGTTTCATTTTTATATCAAGGAAACCGGCATTACGTGCTGTTGATGAAATAGTCTCATCGAGGTCGAGAACATCACTAGCACCACTTCTAGCAAATTGTCTGAGTTTACGCAACGCTACTTTAATATTTCTTGTGCCAATTTCCACTTGGCTGTCTAAGTTTTGAAATTGACGTTTATCCCAAACTTTTACCGCCTTACGATGACCAGAGCCATCTTGACCAATTCGTATGCCTTCAGGATTAAAGCCATTCGCGCCAAAAGGAGATGTGCCACCAGTGCCAATCCATTTATTACCTCCCTCATGACGTTTTTTTTGTTCTTTTAAACGTTCTTCTAGGGTTTCCATTAATTTATCTAAACCGCCAAGGGCTTCGATTTTTGCTTTTTCTTCCTTGGTAAGCATTTTATTAAAATGCTTTTTTAACCAGTCTTCAGGAATACCAGAAAGATCGAGTTCGATACTCGAAACACCTTTAAAATAATCAGCAAAGGCTCGATCAAATTTATCAAAATAGCTTTCATCTTTTACTAATACGGCTCGGCTAACGACATAAAAGTCATCAATATTGGCAAAGACTACATGCTGCTCTAAAGCACGTATTAAGTCTAATAACTCTCGTAATGTACAAGGCACCTTGTACTCTCGACATTTACAAAAAAAGTCAATTAACATAGTGTTTTATCTACCAGAGCGGTGCATAAAGGCAAGTTTTTCAAATAAGTGTACATCTTGTTCATTTTTCAATAACGCGCCGTGAAGAGGTGGAATAAGCTTTTTAACACGAGTTTCTTGTAAAGTTTCGATGTCTATATCTTCAGCAAGAAGTAACTTTAACCAATCAATTAGTTCTGACGTTGACGGTTTCTTTTTTAAACCGGGAATATCACGTAAGTTAAAAAATACCGCTAAAGCTTCATCAAGTAGGTTCTTTTTGATATTGGGAAAATGTACATCAACAATCTCTTTCATCTCACTTGCTTCTGGGAAACGAATATAATGGAAGAAACAACGACGTAAAAAAGCATCGGGTAACTCTTTTTCATTGTTTGATGTAATAATTATAATCGGTCTTTGTTTTGCTACTACTTTTTCTTGTGTTTCATAAACAAAGAATTCCATTTTATCGAGTTCTAACAATAAATCATTTGGAAATTCTATATCGGCCTTATCTATTTCATCAATAAGTAAAACAGGTCGTTGTTCAGCGGTAAAAGCATGCCATAACTTACCTTTGATAATGTAATTGCCAATATCATTAACTTTATCATCACCTAATTGGCTATCCCTTAAACGAGAAACCGCATCATATTCATATAAGCCTTGTTGGGCTTTAGTTGTTGATTTGATATGCCACGGAATTAATTCAGTGCCTAAACTAGCGGCTAACTCTTCCGCTAACATGGTTTTTCCGGTTCCCGGCTCGCCTTTAATTAATAAAGGGCGCTCTAAAATAATTGCAGCATTAACCGCGAGTTGTAGCTCTTTTGAGGCAATATAATTACCAGTTCCGTTAAAAGATGTCATGTTATTTCCAATGAATATATACTAAGTTTCGAGTTATCTATTCCATTTAATTATATAAGTTGCATAAGTTATAACAAAATGGCACTTCATTTTTTTTTATAAGAGGCTAATCTTACCTTATTCCGTCTTCCCCTTCAGTCAAATTTATACTGAAAGGATATGTCGTAAGAAATTATTTAATCATTCAGATTTATTTGTCCTTCTTTTAGATTGAACATCTTCAAAGAAGTATATTACAGGATACTATTATGTCAGCAATTTTCGAAGACAATTCAACCGCTATTGGTAATACACCATTAGTAAAATTAAACCGCGTAGTTAGCGGTGCTAACGTTTACGCAAAGATCGAAGCAAGAAACCCAAGCTTTAGTGTTAAATGTCGTATCGGCTCAAGTATGGTTTGGGATGCTGAAAAGAAAGGTTTACTAACACCTGGTAAAGAGATTGTTGAACCAACCAGTGGTAACACCGGTATTGCTCTTGCGTTTGTTGCAGCAGCTCGAGGCTATGCTATAACCTTGACTATGCCAAATACGATGAGCTTAGAGCGTCGTAAACTATTAACGGCATTGGGCGCAAAAGTTGAACTTACCGATGGTGCTAAAGGCATGAATGGTGCTATTGCTAAAGCTCAAGAGATAAAAGACTCTGATCCAAGCAAATACGTATTATTAGGTCAATTTGATAATCCAGCCAACCCAAAAATTCATGAAGAAACGACTGGCCCTGAAATTTGGCGTGATACCGATGGTAACATTGATATTTTTGTCGCTGGTGTTGGTACTGGCGGTACACTTACTGGTACTAGTCGCTACATAAAACTTACCAAAGGCAAAAATATAACGACTGTTGCTGTTGAACCAACTGACTCACCTGTTATTAGTCAAACCCTTGCTGGTGAAGAAATTAAGCCTGGTCCTCATAAAATCCAAGGTATTGGTGCTGGTTTCATTCCTGGTAACCTAGATCTAGAAATGGTTGATGCCGTAGAGCTAGTTTCAAATGACGATGCTATGGCAATGGCTCACCGTTTAATGAAAGAAGAAGGCATTCTTGCAGGTATTTCTTCAGGTGCAGCTGTAGTAGCGGCAAAACGTTTGGCTGAATTACCAGAAAACGCAGGTAAAAATATTGTTGTGATCCTACCAAGCTCTGCAGAACGTTATTTATCAAGTGCATTATTTACTGATAGCTTTAGCGATAAAGAGTTAGTGCAATAATTTTTTATTCAATAATATAAAGTAAATTCAAAAAAAGACGCTTAGGCGTCTTTTTTTATTGTTGTTTTAAGGTATCCTAAGCTATTAATATTACAGTCAGGACTCTTCAACAAGTAATGAAAATCATTAAATATACTCTGCTACCTCTTTTATTCTTACTTAGCGCTTGCGGTGAAAAAGAAGATGAGATCACAAAACTTGATAATCCAGAACTAGTAACTATCGCTTTTTTTGATGCACTTTATAACGAAAAAAACATAAAAAAAGCAGCACTTGTTTGTTCACCTAAATTAGCGCGTATCATATTATCTTACCATTCAGCAAAAGCCGTTGGCCGTCATTTATTTAATATGTCTTATGACACAGTTGAGATAAGACCGGATGGTAGTGGAGTTAAAGTTCGAGAGCAGTTTAAAGACGCAGCAAAAATCACGGTATATTTTGACGGCTATTATCAAGAAGATAGATTAAAGGATGTTAAAAGGTTATCTCTTATTCAGCAGGACGGTAAGTGGATCATCAATAAAATATTAAAAGACCCTTTTTAGAAAATTTAAAAACAGCATTCTTAAATAAAAACACGTCAAGAATGCTGTTAAAACGCCCCCCACTACTTAGCTAACACTTTGCCTTCTCGTCGAGGATCAGCGCCACCTAGCAATCCATGTTTGTTTACCTCTATAACATGAAGGCCACTGTTTAAATTACGAATACTAACCCTATGGCCTTTTGCTTCTAATCCTGCTTTTAACCGTTCAATGTCGGTTTGTTTTTCCAAGGTTGTCACATTATTTCGATTAGTCACTTTGGGTAAATTAATGGCACTTTGAGGATCTAATTGCCAATCAAGAATTCCAATGATTGTTTGGGTGACATAATTGATAATTCTACTTCCACCAGGAGAGCCCACCACTAGTTTTAATGATTTATCCTGATTAAATACCATCGTTGGTGCCATTGAGCTTCTTGGCCGTTTTAGCGGTTCTACACGATTAGCGATTGGTAAGCCGTTAGCTTCTGGCGCTAAAGAGAAATCGGTCAGTTGGTTGTTCAAGATAAATCCTTCAACCATTACTGCTGAGCCAAATGCCATCTCTATGCTTGTGGTCATCGACACTGCATTGCCTTTACTATCAACAATAGAAATATGACTAGTTGATGGCATTTCAAAGGCAAGATCATTGGCTTGTGCTAATGCTCCTTCTGGTTGTCCTGCTAGTGCTTTACCCATGTCCTGGCTTTTATTGATTAGCTTTGCTCTTTGAGCTAAATAACGTTTATCAATTAAACCATTAACAGGCACATTAACAAAATCATTGTCGGCAATATATTTATCTCGATCGGCAAAGGCTAACCGTGAGCTTTGCGCAAATAAATGCACCGCTTGAAGATCGTTTGCTTTATATTGGGATAAATTAAATGACTCTAGCTGCCCTAATGTTTGGATAACCGCAACACCACCTGAGCTAGGAGGTCCCATGCCACAAACATTATATTGATGATACTCTCCACATACGGCTGGCATTTGTTTAGCTTGGTAATTCTTTAAATCTGCTAATGCTAATACTCCAGGAGCAACCTCTGATTTTTGCACTGCTAATATTATTTTTTTAGCAAGCCAACCATTATAAAATGGCTCAATGCCATCTTTAGCTAAACTTCGGTAGACGTTAGCTAATTTTTTATTTATTAATAATGTTCCTGCTTTTACTGGAACACCTTCTGGAAAAAAGTAGTTTCTAGTTTCGCTTAATTGACTAACGCCGGGATTAAATTCCATCGTTACTAACTTTTCTAGACGAGGAGAGACAACAAATCCATATTCAGCAAGTTTAATGGCATCAACAAAGAGCTCTTGCCAACTTAATACACCATATTGGTCATGTGCCTTTTTCAAGGCTTTTAAAACCCCTGGTACGCCAACTGAGCGACCGCCAACAACAGCTTTTATCCAAGGAATTGTTTTGCCTTGTTTATCTAAAAACATATCTGGTGTAGCAGCTTTTGGTGCCGTTTCTCGACCATCAAAAGTTGTTAAATGCTGCTTACTTTTGTCCCAATGTAAAATAAAAGCCCCACCCCCGATACCAGATGATTGTGGCTCGACAAGTGTTAATACCAGTTGAACGGCAATAGCTGCATCAACTGCACTGCCACCTTTTGCTAAGACATTAAATCCTGCTTGGCTGGCATAAGGATTAGCCGCAGCTATCATAAATTCCTTACCTGAAACTGAATGTTTTTGAGTAAAACCAGTTGCGGCTTCTGGTTCACGGTCTTCAACAGGTAAGTTAACCGCCATTAAAGCACTGCTAGAAAGGGAAGTAAGTAATACTATCCCGACAAGTGAAACAGACTTAAATACACTGAACATAATCATCCTTATGACTAATTTTATTTTCTAAACGATAATTGAAATTGATTAAATTCGACAAATTTTTCTAATAAACCTTGATATTTACAGGGGCTATTTTCTAATATTTCTAAAGCATAACAACAAGCTTCAAGTGTAGATAGTGCATTTTTTTTATTGGTTTTTCTTATTGCATATTGACCGACGATATTTTCAGGTAAAGCAATATGACTAATTAAATGCAAATTTTTAGACAGCATATACATTCTATAGGCTTTTTTCCATGTTGCATCAAGTAAAATCAAACACTTATAATCACCATTGTTACTCTTTAAATTGGATACCTCTGCAGCGTCTTCACTTGGGTAAAGTAAAGCAACCTGTTGATTATATTTAGCTAATATATTATTTAACTGCTTATTATCATTGAAATTTTCACCTTCAATAACCAATAAATTTGATAGCGAGCCCGCCAGTAATGGTAATGTACCTTTACTCTGGTTAACTTCTTTTGGATGAAGTAAAACCACCACTAAAATATCATTATTAATAGTGGATACAAATTGACATATGCAAGCGAGTTTAGGCCGTTGGCAAGTAGAGCAAAGTAGTCGAGACATGATTTTTAAATAGCAAAAATGAATAACTCATTTTAAAGCGCTATGACTAGTAACATCAATAGTATTATCTTTTATTATTAATTTACATTTAAAAACAATACTCTGCCTGATAAAGTACTGTTTTAAAATGCGACTCTCTCTCACCAATAAATTATGTTAAAAATAGCAAACTTACCATTGGCTCGACAACACTCCTTACTAATAATAGTTATTTGTTTAATTTCATCGCTTGCTTTTATTTTTGATAAACAAGTTTCACAACTACTCGTTTATAACCGAGAATTAATTTCCCAAGGTGAATTTTGGCGACTATTCACTGGCCATTTTTTACATACCAATGGCTATCATTTGTTACTGAATTTGTTGGCGATTATTTTATTATGGGCATTACATGGTCAGTTCTATCACTACCTCAATTATACATCACTATTTATTGTCAGCGCTTTAACAACCAGTTATGGTTTGTATACCTTCTCTCCTGATTTACAACAATATGTTGGTTTATCTGGTGTGCTGCACGGTGTTTTTGTCTTTGGAGCAATAATGGACATAACGAATAAAGAGAAAACAGGTTACCTGTTATTCATTGGTGTTTGGTTAAAAATTGCTCATGAACAATATAACGGTGCTAGCAATGAAATTGCTGAATTAATTGGTGCAAATGTTGCCATAGATGCGCATTTATGGGGAGCTGTTGGTGGATTGTTATTTAGTCTTTGCTACTTATCATATCAATTATTCAGAAAAAAGAGCTAGACGAATGATAATAACTCACCTAAATTTACAATAATGAAAGAATCATAAATTGAGATGTATGCTTAATCAATCGCTTTGTTACTTGTTTACAACAACACTATTATTCGCCTCTTTTAGTTATGCAAAAAAGCCAATACAACTCACCTTTGTGACAGAAAACTTACCTCCTTTTCAAATGATTAAAGAGCAGAAAATCACAGGTTTTGCTACAGAAATACTTAACGCAGCATTAACCTACACGCCTTACCAAGTTCACTTTAAGCTGTATCCTTGGTCACGATCGTTTAACTTAGCTCAGAAGAAAGAAAACACCTGCATTTATTCAATATCAAGAACCGCTGAGCGTGAAGATAAATTTCAATGGACACAAGTTATTGCTACAACGAATGCTAATTTCATTGGTTTAAAATCTAATAAGCACATAAAAATCAATAAACTGGAAGATGCGAAGAACTATATTACCGCCGTTATCAAAGATGACTACACTCACCAGTTATTATTAAATAATGGTTTTAAGGAATTTAAAGATTTTTATATCGTCAATAATCCAGACTCATTATTAAAATTACTGATTGAAAGAGAAAATATTGATTTAATTTTAGTCGATCTTTTAACTATTTCTTATCGAGCGAATTCAAGTGGTATTGACCCTGAACTATTCACTTCATTTATACAATTAAACACCAAACCTCTTGATTTTTACCTTGCCTGTAGTAACAACACTCCGGTAGAAATAGTGGATAACCTTTCTTATGCCATTGATAAAATAAAAGCCACCGGTGAATATCAGCAGATAATCAACAAGTGGCTTGGTAAAAATAACGGTTTTAATTAGAGCGTGTTTATCTTTTTTACTAAATACCCCCTGCTATTTAATTTATAAGGTATTTTCAAACAACTTATAAATTCGGCGATATTCATTTAACCAAGAACTAGGTTGAACAAAACCATGGGGCTCTACTGGGTAAATAGCGGTTTCAAAATCTTGTTTTTCTAATTCAATTAGTCGCTGTACTAACCTTACGGTATCTTGAAAAAACACATTGTTATCCACCATAGGGGCATTTATTAATAACGGCTTCTCTAAACCTTCTGCAAAGTAAATAGGTGAACTACGTTCATAAGCAATAGCGTCATCTTTTGGCGTATTTAGGATGTTTGAAGTATAACCGTGATTATAATACGCCCAATCAGATACTAAACGAATCGCAGAGCCTGACTCGAACAAATCAGGTGCAGTGAACATTGACATCAAGGTTAAGAAGCCGCCATAAGAGCCGCCATATGTCCCAATTCGTTGTCGATCAACATTGGCATTTTCAACTAACCAGTTTACCCCATCACGCATATCTTCGACTTCTGGTTTACCCATATGACGATAAATAGCGGTTCGCCAGTCTCGACCATATCCTTTTGAAGCTCGGTAATCCATATCAATTACCACGTAACCTTGTTGCAATAACATACTATGAAACATGGTTTCACGAAAATAGCCTGACCACCCTAAATGTGAATTTTGCAAATAACCAGCGCCATGAGTAAACATTACCGCTTTGTTCTTTACAACGGTCTTATCAAAATTATTAGGGAAATAAACACGAGAATATACCGGTTCGTCTTGATAACTTGAATTAACGGCGACAACCGAAGGAGTTGTCCAAGGAAATGATTTAAATTTATCAGTAACGGTATCAGTAATTTTAATCGCTGCACCACTGATATTATCGAGTGACTGAACATATAGTTCAGGAGGCATAATAACCGTTGAGTGTTGAATTAATAATTTTGACTCATCAGGGCTTAGCGTATAATCATTCATACCACCTAGATTGGTCAGGGCAGTTAATTTTTTAGTGAGGTCAACTTGGTAAATTTCATAAATGCCTGGATGTTTTTTATTAGCTTTAAAAACAAAACTTTGCTCATCTTTCGTTAATGTAACATTACTGACTTCAAATTTTCCTGATGTCAATTGAATGGCTTTTTTACCGAGAGCTTTAACATATAAATGAGAGTAACCGGACTCTTCGGATAAAAAATACAGACGATCACTTTTGTTTAACCAGCCAAATTCATTAAACGCCCAATTTATCCACGCATCATCATGTAATCTGTGTTGTGATACCAAAATATTCTTTTCAAAATCAACGGTAGTTAACCAACGGTCTTTGTTATCCCATGCCTCTAGCATTACCGCTAAACGCTGCCCATTTTTGTGCCATTGAATTGAAGTTCTAGAGCTGAGTACATGTATATTTCTGGGAGATTTTTTTGATTGGTATTGTTTACCTAGACGTTCATAATTCTCTTTTTTGACACTAGCCAAAACATCTTCGTCAAAGCCAGGTAGGCTCTCATACCCTAATGCTGATTTTTGACCTGATTTAAGGTCGATAACAAACAACTCTTCTTTATACTGACGATTATCGGCAACTCTGTGCCTAACTTTTTCAGCTTTTATTTGACCATCTTTGCTTATATAGTTTGGCATTATGTCGGTTTCATGCCTTGAAGACTTAGCATCACGGATACTTACAAAGACTTTATCACCGGCAGGCGAAAGGCTGGCATAACGAACCTTGTTACCTTTACCAAAGTAGTATTTACTATTGGTAATTGTACTATTTTGAACGATTAATTCATGTTTTTGTTGTTCAGTTAATTTAGCATTTCGATGTTGAATGGCAATATAGTCAATCAAGCCATGTTGTTCTTTCGCGAGATAATCTGTTGGCTCTGCAATATCTTTAGGTCGTTCTTGCATTTGCAAGTTAGCTAATTCAATTATTTGATTATTTTGTAAGTTATGTGAATAAAATACATTACCTACCCGGTAAGCCAAATTGCCATTCGTTAAAAAAAGTACTGAATGTTCATAAGCCGAAGTATGTGTAAGCTGTAAAACATGATTTGTTTTTAACTCTTTAACAAATACATTCCCTTTAAAGCTATAAGCTTCAAGTTTGCCATCACCACTTAAAACGGCATTACGATCAGCAGCAACATGCATTTCAGCAAGCTTTACTTGCTCTGCTTTATTATCTCCCGCCTTTAATGACAACTTATAAAGGTCTCTTAGAGGATTACCTTGACGTTTTTGCTTATAAAAAATAGTTTCGTTATCATCTCCCCAATACCACGACTCTGGCGAACGGGCAAACCAATCAGGGTCTGCCATAATTTGTTCTAAAGTAATAACTTCAGTATTTGTTAATATTGCCTGGTCATTAATTCCAAGATCATGGTTAACGGCTGACTGAGTTTCTAAATGTGTATTTGAAATAAGGTTTTGAGTAGTTGCTGAATCTGTAATACTGCATGCTGTTAATGCAAAACTGGTAGCGGCAACAAGGAATTTTATTTTCATAAATGAGTCTTTTGGTTGATGAGTTATGCTAAAGAGCTAGTTATATAGAGTAATTATTTGTATGTACAAGAGTGTAAAATGAACTTCAGCAGATGTGTTAAGTTTTACGACCAATAACTTAATTTATGCGACGAATTTAACCAGAAAAAAATAAAGGCTGCAAATTAGCAGCCCATTATATAAAACAACAAATCATTAAAGTTTATTTTGTTCCGCAATCCATTGATTGATATTGTGTTCAAGAACCGACATCGGCACTGCTCCGCCTAATAGTACAACATCATGAAACGCACTTAAGTCAAACTTATCCGCCAAAATCTTTTGTGCATGCTCTCTGAGTGACAAAATTTTTATCATACCGAGTTTGTAACCTAAAGCTTGTCCTGGCCAAGCCATGTACCGTTCTATTTCAGCAATAACATCAGACTCAGCAGAACCCGTTTGTTCAACCATATAAGTTATCGCTTGTTCTCTGGTCCAATGTTTATCGTGCATACCCGTATCAACAACTAAACGTACGGCTCTATACATTTCAGCCTGCAAGCGACCTAAATTACCAAAAGGGTCATTTTCATACATTCCCAGCTCTTGCGCCACTTGTTCAGAATACAAAGCCCAGCCTTCAGCATATGCATTATATGGCGCAATACGTCTTAAAAATGGTAATTGTGCTTGGTCCATATTTAGAGCAATCTGCCAATGATGACCGGGGTTAGCTTCATGATAGGTCAGTGTTTTTAAGGCGAATTTTGGATTGGCTTTCATATCACGTAAATTAATCCAATAAACGCCGGGTTTACTGCCATCTACGGAAGGGGATGTATACTCTCCTCCCGGTGATCCGTCTTGGATTTCAACTGGGTAAGCCCGTACTTCTACTTTATATGTTGGCGTAGTTTTAAAGACCGGTGCCATCTTTATGGTGATATCTTTTATATAGCCGTTAATATCACTAATAGCTTGAGCACGACCTTCATCAGAGTCGGCGTATAAAAATCGACTTTCTTCATTTAAGGCGATCATACGGTTACCTACACTGCCCTCTTTATATCCTTCTTCGACTAAAATGGTATGCATCTCATCACCAATACGTTTTACTTCACTTAATCCTAATTGGTGAATTTCACTGGCGGTTAAGTCACTGTCCCCTAACATTTTGATAGCATCTTGATAATAAACCCCACCATTGGGTTGAGCCCAAATACCAGATTCATCACGAGCATTTACCAACATTTTTTCGGTGGTTTGAGTAATCGATTGATAAGCGGGATAGACAACAGTTGCTACTTTGTCTATAGCTTGAGCGATTAATTGCTGCTTTTGATCTTTCGTAATATTATCAAGTTTATTCACTTTCTCACTAAAGGTGAGCACTAAAGAGTGGTTCTTAGGCTCTGCACTAATAAAACCCGTTAAATAGCGTAATGCGCCCTTTAAGGTGATTTTTGGCGGTATCCAATTTTGCTTTGCATCCGCTAAAAACTTATCTTCAATACTAGTAATTAACTGGTCAAACTGAGCTAGGCGAGCAATATAGTCTTGAGCATCTTTTTCATTATTAATTTGATGATCATTTTGCAAATTACGAGGAATACCAATTAACGGGCCATTAATTTGATTAACAATAAAAGGAGATAAACCCATCCATGTATCGATATATCCGATATTAAAATTGCTATTACCAGCATAGTAACGAACAATACTGGCCATCACTTGTTGATTGTCTTTATCTATTTGGGCTGTTGATGTTAAGGGAAAGTTTTTAATTTTTAGAGATAATGCTCGTAGCTCATCTCGTAAATCAACTTCACTTTTTGGAGCGAAATTTTCAACTTTATCTGCATAATAAACGCCAACATCTTCAGGGGATAACCCATAAGTAGTGGCTGAAAAAGCACGTTGTTTAAAAAGAGTTTTTGTCGCTTCTTTATATAAGGCGTCTAATTGCTCCTTCTCACTTAATGGCTTGTTTTTATTATCCACTTGAGCCTGAACAGATGGTTTTACTGAATCAGTAGTCGTGATTTTTTGAACTGAGTTATCACAAGCTGCCAATACTAATGCTAAGATAATAGCAGTAGAAATTAATTTAACTTTCATTTGAACCCTTTTTTTGTTGTTAAAGCGATAAACAAATTGACACTTTATACAATATTTTATTGTTTGGATTAAAACAAAATCTTTCAGTGAAGTAAATATTAAGCAAACAATCTCGTTCCCTCTGCTTTTTTAAATATTCAACTAAACCTTTTGAGGACTAATTAAACATTTCCTGCTATACTCGCGCGCCAGTTTTGCAATTTAAATTAAGTTAAAACTAATAACCCAGGAAGCCAGATGCTAGCAGCACAACAAACTCAATTATTCGATTACCCTAAATATTGGGCTGAATGTTATGGAACTGCCCCATTTTTACCTATGTCTCGTCAAGAGATGGATGTATTAGGCTGGGATAGTTGTGACATTATCTTAGTGACTGGGGATGCTTATGTGGACCACCCAAGTTTTGGTATGGCAATTATTGGCAGAATGTTAGAATCACAAGGTTTTCGTGTTGGCATTATTTCACAGCCCGATTGGAAGTCTACAGACGATTTCATGAAACTAGGTAAACCCAATTTATTTTTTGGTGTGACCGCAGGTAATATGGACTCAATGATCAATCGATATACTTCTGAGCGAAGAATGCGTCATGATGATGCTTACACCCCAAATGATGAAGGTGGCAAACGTCCTGACAGAGCAGTAACAGCTTATACCCAGAAGTGTAAACAAGCATTTAAAGGTGTTCCTGTCATTATAGGCGGTATAGAAGCTAGCCTACGCCGAATTGCTCATTATGATTATTGGTCAGATAAAGTTCGCCAATCAGTATTATTCGACGCCAAAGCTGATTTACTTATTTATGGCAATGCTGAACGACCATTAATAGAAATTGCTCACCGTATCGCAAACGGTGATGATATTAAATCAATCACTGATGTCCGTGGCAGTGCCTTTTTAGCAAAACAAGCTCTGCCCGGTTGGAAAGGTATTGATTCAAGGGATATTGACCGGCCTGGTAAAATAGACGCTATTATTAGCCCATACCAAGAAATCGATGAGGCGTCATGCGAAAGTGCTAAAAATGAGTACAATGATAAATCGAATGAAGCATTAGATATCACTAAAACAGCTCAAGTGATACAAATTGAGGATTCGAAACCGGTTTATAAAAAAAACAAATCTTGGTCTGATAAAGAAAAACCTTGGGAAACAACCTACATAAATTTGCCAACTTTTGAGCAAGTTAAAAGTAATAAAGTATTATACGCTCATGCATCTCGTATTTTTCACCAAGAAGTTAATCCAACGTCGGCTAAGCCCCTGGTTCAAAGCCACGGCAGTCGAATTATTTGGTTAAATCCACCCGCGACACCTTTATCACAAGATGAAATGGATGGTGTTTTTGGTTTGCCTTACCAACGTGTACCTCATCCAAGTTATGGTAAAGCAAAAATACCTGCATATGACATGATCAAAACGTCAGTCAACATTATGCGTGGTTGTTTTGGTGGTTGTACTTTTTGTTCGATTACAGAGCATGAAGGTCGTATTATTCAATCTCGCTCACATGAATCTATTATTAAAGAAATAGAAGATATTAGAGATAAAGTCCCCGGCTTTACTGGTGTAATTTCTGATTTAGGCGGTCCTACTGCCAACATGTATCAGCTTAATTGTAAAAGTGAAAAAGCTGAAGCAACTTGTCGTAAACCCTCTTGTGTTTGGCCAACCATTTGTGGGCATTTAGATACTGATCATACCCCAACCATTGAACTTTATAGAAAAGCGAGAAATGTAAAAGGTATTAAAAAAGTGTTAATTGCCTCAGGTGTTCGTTACGATTTGGCGATTCAAGATCCTGAATACATAAAAGAGTTAGCAACTCATCATGTTGGTGGTTATTTAAAAATTGCTCCTGAGCATACCGAGGAAGGTCCATTAAATAATATGATGAAACCCGGCATGGGCAGCTATGACAAATTTAAAGAAATGTTTGATCACTACTCAAAACTTGCCGGTAAAAAACAGTACTTAATTCCTTATTTTATCTCTGCCCACCCTGGGACAACTGATAGAGATATGGTAAATCTTGCACTTTGGCTAAAAGACAACGATTTTAAGTTAGATCAAGTACAAAATTTTTACCCATCACCATTGGCAAATGCGACCACGCTTTATCATACTGAGTTAAATTCGCTGAGGAATATCACCAGTAAAAATTTAGCGAAAGATAGCGGCAAGATAACCGTTCCTAAAGGCACCATACAACGTAGATTACATAAAGCAATATTACGTTATCACGACTCACACAACTGGCCGATTATTCGTGAAGCATTAACCAAGATGGGCTTAACTAAACTCATTGGCTCTGCACCTAATTGTTTAGTTCCAAGAGAAACTCGTGGTGAAAAGGAGAAACTACGGGGCAATAGTCGTAATGGAAAAAACAATGCAAATGGTAATAAGACTTCTCCTGGCCAGAAAAAAAATATGGAAAATAAATGGCAAAGAACCAAAACAACCGATAAACATAAAAAGGGCTTAACTCGTTTTAGTGATAATCAGTTTTCACAAAGTAAACCACAACAAAAGAAGCGTTAGTTATTCTTAGCTGTTTAGCCAATAATTAATTTTTTCTTGTAATAACTTGGGATTTATTGGTTTAGAAATATAATCATTCATACCCGAGTCTAAACACTTTTCTTTATCCCCTTTCATTGTATTTGCCGTCATTGCAATGATTGGGATATTTGAGTTAATCAAACTACCGTTATTGTTACGGATATATTCAGTGGTTTGATAACCATCCATTTCAGGCATCTGACAATCCATCAAAATTAATTGATAGACTTTATTATCTTTAACGTTCTCTAAAATTTCCATTGCCTCAAGACCATTTCCCGCGATATCCACAGAATAGCCAAATTTACTTAACATACCTAAAGCAACTTGCTGATTGATACGGTTATCTTCAACTAACAATATGTTAACTTGGCTATCAGTAGTTGATTTTTCTAAACTCGAGATATAGTGACTAGATACCAAAGGACTTGCATTCTTTAATGCCTCTTTGTTATCTACAATTATCGCCATTGTTTTAGTTAACTCACTGATTACTACAGGTTTTAAAAGATAAGCAGAGAAGCCTAACTTTGAAAAACGTTGGGCATCTCCTCGCTGGCCCATTGAAGTAAGCATAATTAATTTAAGCTTATCAAACTGCTTATTTTTTTTGATTTCTTTACATAACATATCACCTGACATTTCTGGCATTTGCATATCAATTATTGCCATAGAAAAATAATCTTTTCCGAATTGCACTAACAAAGCTAATGCTTCACTGCCAGAGGCAGCTTTCACCACCTCGACGTTAAAAATGGCTAATTGTTTACTGAGTACGTCAAGATTGGTCTGATTGTCATCAACAATGAGTACTTTGATACCTTGTAAGTCGACCTTAGGCTGCTTTAACTGCATAGCATTACTTGGTTTCAATTGAATATTAAAACTAAATTCACTGCCTTTACCTAAAATACTACTAACCGTTATTTCGCCGCCCATGAGTTGGCACAATTGTCTTACGATAGATAAGCCAAGACCCGTTCCACCGTATTCTCTTGTAGTTGAAACATCAACTTGGCTAAATGCATCAAAAAGCTTTGAGCATTTATCCTCAGGTATACCAATTCCTGTATCTATCACCTTGATATTGAGTGCTATATCTCCTGCATCAGTTAATTTTGTCGACGCTTTAACGACTATTTCTCCCATTTTAGTAAACTTAATCGCATTGCCTACTAAGTTGGTAATAATTTGCCTTATTCTTCCAGGGTCGCCAATCACCATGTGATGTTTAACATCGGTAACATCAAGAATAGTTTCTAATTGATTTTCTTTGCTTTTCATTGATAAAGACTGTACCAAATCGCCTAGATGGCTTAGCAAGTCAAAATCAATTAATTCCAATTCAAGTTTACCTGCTTCAATTTTGGAAAAATCCAAAATATCATTAATAACATTTAGCAAAGTATCCGCGCTGGTTTGGGCTAGTCGAGTAAAGTGAATTTGCTCTTGGCTTTGCTCTGTTGTAGCTAATAGATTCAACATGCCCAAAACACCATTCATTGGCGTTCTGATTTCGTGACTCATGTTAGCTAAAAATTGAGATTTTGTCCGGCTAGCTTGTTCAGCTTTAATCTGTTGTTTTTTATTTTCATCCGCTAAATCTTTCAGCATCAACTCTTTTTTTACCGAGTTTGAAACATCATTAATCAGTATCTCACATAATATTTTTTCAGAGTGACAAGGTATATTTTTAACAGATATTTGCTGATGTAAACGAAAGTTATTATCGCCTATGTGATCTTTTTGAAAAAATGGCAGAGGTTTGGGATTAAAAGTATTTGACAGTTTACTAGGTAGGCCTAATGTTAAAGCATCATAACAAGCTTCACTTAGCCTGGAACCATCAAACCCTTCTAGGATGTCAGTAATTTTACAACCGAACTTACTATCGTCTTCAATAGTTGAAAAGTTCTTAATCCACTGATTATAAAAAACAATCTTGAAGTCTTGGTCAATAATGATAATACCAAGTGAAAGTTGGTTTATTGAATTGAACAAAATATCTTTCGAAAGCTCAGCCATAGTAAGATTTAATTGTCACTATTATTGGTGATGCCATGGACAAATTTTCTTACTGATTCCTGAAATATTTCTAATGAGGTAATATCCATAATAAATGAGATATAGCCTTCAATGTTTTCATTAGGCAGGGAAAATTTTACTTTTATATATAATGACCAATCATTTTCACTACTATAGGTGAACACCTTATTGATATTTCCTTGGACAAACTCAGGCATTTCAATATTTATTGATGATTTAAGAAAGTTAATCACTGTGCCAAAACAAGCGTTTAAAATAACATTACCAATTTCAACCAACGAGTCTTGCTCTAATTCAGACAAGTCTTCAAGAGGGACTTTATTACCAAGCAAAGTACTGACTAATTGCAAACCACTCTCTTTACTAAACATTAATATCGCTTGGCCTTTAAAGTCACCATCAAAACGTTGAGTAACGGCACTAATTTCAATGTCGTTATCAAAATTCAACTTAGCTTTAGCGGTTTTATTAGGTAGAATTTCTATCTCAGGTATGGTCAAGTCAACCGTTTGAGACACCATCTTATTCAGGGAGTTTGCAGCTCGACCAACACCAATATTAAAAATTTCAGTAAGTGCATCTATTTCTAGTGAAGACAGGTTACCCTTCATATTATTCCTTAACTATTTAAAAAATTGCTAATAATATCTTCAACTATCGGCTTATTTATAAAAGTAACGCCTGCTAATTCAGCTTTTTGCCTTATCTCATCTTGAATATTTGCTGTTAACAAAGCCCTTTTAGGAATTGAAATAACCTGTTCTAAAGCCGAGATTAACTCTAAACCCGTCATACCAGGCATATTATAATCAATAAAGGCGATATCAATGTTAGTCTCTTCTGATATTAGTGCTAGGGCTTGATCGCCTCCCCCCGCTTCGATAATGGTAACTTCAGGTATTTTTTCTTTCAAAATGGCTTTAACCATCATTCGAGAAACAATGCTGTCATCTACAACTAATACAACTTTACTCATTAAAGTGCCCTAATTATTAATATTTGTTGTTAATTATACAAAAGCTTATGAACGAATTGGCTTATTAGCAAGGTATTGAGTTTAA
The DNA here is from genome assembly GCA_022969175.1 of Colwellia sp. Classification (GTDB taxonomy): domain Bacteria; phylum Pseudomonadota; class Gammaproteobacteria; order Enterobacterales; family Alteromonadaceae; genus JALJPB01. The sequence continues at coordinate 20,927 of JALJPB010000051.1, forward strand.
AATTTGGAAGTAATTTTTGAGCTGGCATTATATGTATAACCAAGCTTAAAGAAAGAGAGATATTTTCGATCGCTATTAGTTTTCAAATCAGTGGACTATCGTGTATAATCGCGCGCAATTATTTCGTACTCTTTTTTGTACTCTTTTGACTATGGGACCTCCATGCTAACAGCTAATAACATTACTCAGCAATTCGGCGCCAAGCCGCTTTTTGAAAACATTTCACAAAAATTTGGTGGCGGTAACCGTTATGGTTTAATTGGCGCTAATGGTTGTGGTAAATCAACACTGATGAAAATATTAGGTGGCGATTTAGAGCAAACCTCAGGGAATGTTAGCCTTGATACTGGTGAGCGTTTAGGTAAGTTACGTCAAGATCAGTTCGCTTTTGAAGGAAATAGCGTTATTGATACTGTTATTATGGGCCACACTGAGCTTTGGGCTGTAAAAGAAGAACGAGATCGTATCTATGCCCTACCAGAAATGAGTGAGGCTGATGGTATGAAGGTAGGAGATTTAGAATCTGAATACGCTGAAATGGATGGTTACAGCGCTGAGTCTCGTGCTGGAGAATTATTAATGGGCGTTGGTATTCCTGTCGAACAACATTACGGTTTGATGAGTGAAATTGCCCCTGGTTTTAAACTGCGTATTCTATTGGCTCAAGCGCTATTTTCTGATCCTGATATTCTATTACTCGATGAACCGACCAACAACTTGGATATTCATACTATTCAATGGCTCGAAGAAACATTAAATGCCCGTGAATCAACCATGATCATCATTTCCCATGACAGACATTTCTTAAACAGTGTATGTACTCATATGGCAGATTTAGACTATGGTGAATTGCGTGTTTACCCGGGAAATTACGACGAATATATGTTCGCAGCCACCCAAGCTCGTGCTCGTTTATTAGCCGATAATGCTAAAAAGAAAGCACAAATTGGTGAGTTACAAGCCTTTGTTGCTCGTTTTTCTGCAAACGCATCAAAAGCAAAACAAGCCACTAGTCGTGCTAAGCGTATGGATAAAATTCAACTTGAAGAAGTTAAACCGTCAAGCCGTAACAACCCATTTATTCGTTTTACTCAGGAGAAAAAACTTTTCCGTAATGCACTAATTATGGATAAACTCAATAAAAGTTTTGACGATAACCCTATCCTAAAAAACATTTCATTATTAGCCGAAGTCGGCGAACGTATTGCCATTATTGGTGAAAACGGCATAGGAAAAACAACCCTATTACGCACATTAATGAACGAAGTAGGATATGAACCAACATCAGGTGAATACACTTGGTCAGAAAATGTAAATATTGGTTATTACGCTCAAGATCACGAATTTGAGTTTGAAAACGACATGACCTTGTTTGATTGGATGAGTCAATGGCGCCAACCATCTGATGATGAACAAGCCATACGTGGCTACCTTGGCAGACTATTATTTTCTGCTGACGATATTAAAAAGTCAGTAAAAATACTTTCTGGTGGTGAAAAAGGCAGAATGTTGTTCGGTAAGTTGATGATGCAGCAGCCTAATATCCTCCTTATGGATGAACCTACCAATCACATGGATATGGAGTCAATTGAATCCTTAAACATGGCATTAGAGCAATACGAAGGCACTTTGTTTTTTGTCAGTCATGATAGAGTGTTTGTTTCAAGTATTGCCACCCGTGTTATTGAACTAACAAAAGATGGCATTGTAGACTTTGCGGGTACTTATGATGAGTATCTAGCAAGCAAACTCTAATAGAGTCATCATCTTAAATCATTAGCTTTCAAAACTAATTATCTGAAAGCTAATGAGAAAAAACACAATATTTACCTTACACACAATAAAATTATTTTAAGGATGTCCTTTGCTTAGTTACCGTCACGCTTTTCATGCTGGAAATTTCGCTGATGTATTAAAACATAGCGTATTAACCCTTGTTCTTGAATATATGACCCGAAAAGAAAAAGGCTTTCTTTATGTTGATAGTCACTCTGGCGCAGGTATGTATCAATTAACTGATGAATACGCACAAAAAACCGGCGAATATAAAGACGGTATTGCAAAGCTAATTAACAGTGATGCTGAAAACAATGACATTCCTGAGCCTTTAACTGAATACATCGAGTTAATTAAACGACTAAATTTAGGTGCTGAACTTAATATATACCCAGGGTCTCCAGGCATAGCAAGACAGTTTATGCGTCGCCAAGACACTAGCCATTTATTTGAATTACATCCCACGGACATTGAACATTTAACCGACTTTTGCCAACGTTGGCGAAAAGTTTTTGTTAAGCAATCCGACGGTTATCAAGGGGTATTAAGCTTATTACCACCACCAAGTAGACGTGGCCTAGTATTAATTGATCCACCCTACGAGCTCAAAGAAGACTATTCAAAAGCGGTAAAAACCATTATTAAAGGCTACAAAAAATTTGCTACTGGCACTTATATTCTTTGGTACCCTGTGGTTAAAAGAGCCTTGGTTGACCAAATGCAAAATCAATTTCAAGCAAGTGAAGTTAAAAATTTGTTGCAAGTAGAATTTTGTTTATCCAACGATACTGATGAATACGGAATGACGGGAACAGGGTTATTCATTATAAATCCGCCTTGGCAATTAGCCGAGCAATTATCAGAAATCCTACCTTATTTAAAAACTAAATTAGGTGATCAAGCATCTAATTATTGTGTAAATCAATTAATTGCTGAATAATCAAGCAATCATTAACTAAAAATAACGATAGCCATTGTTTTTAGTTGGTTTATTAATTGGTATAACTGATAAGCAATGACTAAAAGCCAAAATTCAAGCAATATCATCCAGCATCGTATAGATATGGATCTACTAAAAAGATCCATCACTGGTGTTTTCATCTATGCCATTTTATTGCCAATTATATTTTACTTTTATGATTTCTTTTCTTACGAACCTTTTATCAGTTGGTCCATCACACTAGCAATGGCCGCCATTAGTATGGTCAGGTTATCTCACTACTGGTTTACTAAGTCCCTATATTCATATTCGGCCAAATTATGGTTAGCCTTATTTTCGGTTTTATCGCTTTCTCAAGCTGCTATTTTAGGAATAGTATTTGCTTTATCAGTAAAAGAACCTCGGTTTTACCTAATTGCTAATGTGATGTTTTTAACCATCGGTGGGGTAGCTGGTGGGGCATTAACCGCGCTGATGCCCCGACTTTGGTTAGCAATAACAAATTTATTATTTTTACTTATTCCTGGAGCTATCGTTTCATTAAATATTCCAGATCACACAGGGTTTGCTGTGTTGATTATGATTTACTTTATCTATTTATTTACTCTTGGTTTGCGCAGCAACAGTGAATATTTGAGAGCTTTTGAAATAGAGTTTCAACTTGAACAACAGCGTTCAGAATTAGAGCAATTGAATAAAATAGATCCGCTTACCCATATTTATAATCGGGGACATTTTAATACCGCTTATGAACATCAATGGAATAACGGTATTAGAAGTCAGCATCAACAATCGTTATTATTAATTGATGTTGATAAATTTAAAGCAATTAATGATAATTATGGCCATTTATTTGGTGATGAGTGCCTAATTTACATCGCTAAAAGTATTCATGACTCGGCTCAAAGAAAAACCGATATTATTGCCCGATTTGGTGGTGAGGAATTTGCGGTATTGTTAAGCGATACCTCAAAAGAAGAGGCGACAGCAATCGCTGAAGTGATTAGAGAAAAAATAGCCAACCAGCCCTTTGTCTTAAACAAAACAACATTAACTATAACGGTTAGTATTGGTGTCGCCAGTATAGTGCCACAAAGAAGTATTAACCCTAACCAGCTAATAGAAGATGCCGACAGATGTTTGTATTTAGCAAAAGATAATGGTCGAAATAAAGTGTATTATGAAGAATAGCATCTCAAATTTATTCGGCCTTTTCTTTAATTTTAGCCTTAGCGTATAAGCCTTTAGTCTGCCATTTTTTTGTATTCCACCTATGCATGTTGCTTATACCTCTAAAGACTTCATCAATACTAGCGGCAAACCAGACACCAGCTAAGCCCCACGCTAAATGAAGCCCAAAGTACCATGCTAAAGGTACCGCAATAAACCACATACTGATAAAACCAACTATTGAAGTATACCTAGCATCACCGCAAGCTCGAAGAGATGCACCAACGATCAGATTAAAGGATCGCCCTAATTCACCTAAAAAACCAATTAATAATACTGTACTGCCTAATGCCCATATTTCTTTATTATCAGTAAAAAAACTGTAAAAATAATGAGAGTAGCTAACTAAAACGGTCATAAAAATCAACACCCCAACAACACCAATTTTTATACCCTTTAATAGCTCATTTTGAGCATCGTCAAAGCGGTTCGCGCCAATCAGAAATGCTACTTTAATCTGTACACCACCACTAATAGCAAAGCCATATAAAATACCAATAAACAAGATATTAAAACTGTATATCCGAGTTGCTAATGACATTGTCCCCATCATTACGACCATAGTAGTCATTAATAACTGACTGAGTTGCCATGATAGTGGTTCTACAATTGAGGGCATGGCTATTTTAAGAATTGGACGACAAAAATCTTTGAACGATTGCCAACATTTAGGAAAATAAATTTCGATTCTAAAATGCCAAAGGATAACTGATAAACTAAAGAGTAAACTCAATGACCAAGCAATGACTGAAGCCGTAGCAATTCCCTGAACTCCCATCGCAGGAGCACCGAACTTGCCATCAATGAGGATGTAGTTAAACAGAATATTTACTACAGACATTATTGCAGTTGAAAACATATTCCAATTAGTTTTGCCTTGAGAAGCGAGTATTGCTGTAGCAGAAAACCTTAGAGCTAAAACCCAAGTACCCATTCCCAATGTTGATAAATAAGTTTGCGCTACTGAAGACAGCTCCCCAGTTAAACCTAACAGAGTTGGAAATGTCTGGGCACCAGAGACAAAAACTACCGCCATAATAAGCCCAGAAAATGCCATAAGAAGGATCAATACCCCATAAGTTCCACCAACCTTATGATGATCTTTAGCGCCTATTTGCTGAGTGGAAATACTACTACCAGCTTGAACCATAGTACTATAAAGTGCGAAAGCGATACCTAAAATTGGCAGCATTGCACCTACAGCTGCTGCAGAGTTATCAGAGATTTGACTCAAGAACCAAGCATCAGTGACGTTTATCATAAAAATAAAAAACAAATCAACAAAAATAGGCCAAGTTAGACTGATTAATGATCGATCGGCAAGAGAAGGTTGTTCTTTAGGCAATGACAATTCCGCTTTAATGTAGTTAAACTCTCATTGTGTCAGACAATGCACTTACATCAAGATATTATTTAAGAAAAATATTCACAAAAAAACCACTGTAAATAAATTACAGTGGTTTAAAAGTTTTTCTCTGAATGGTTTTTAGTTACTCAATTTATAAAAATGACAATAACTCTTCATCTAATTGCATTAACGTTTTAGGATCAGCCATCATAGTTTTTGCTAACGATTTAGTTCTTGGCAACATACGTTCAAAATAAAACTCTGCAGTTTTGATCTTAGCACGATAAAAGTCACGGTTTTCAACGTCACCAGCAAGTTTTTCATACGCAGCTTGCGCCATTTGTGCCCAGAAATACCCCATAACGATATAACCTGAGTACATCAAATAATCAACCGAGGCAGAACCAACAATATCACGATTTTTCTTCGCTTTTAAAGCCAACCTAAGTGAGTATTGTTGCCAATTAGCGACATTCTTACTTAATGCCCAGATATACTTATTCATTTGACGTTTATGTGGATTACTTGAAAGCATACTTTTATCTTTACAGAAAATTAATATTTCTTTAGTAAAACTCTTTAAAGACTTACCACGACTCAGTAATATTTTACGCCCTAATAAATCAAGAGCTTGAATACCTGTGGTACCTTCATATAACGTTGAAATACGAACGTCACGAACAATTTGTTCCATGCCCCACTCTTTGATATAACCATGACCACCAAAGATTTGCATACCATGGTTTGCGCTTTCACAGCCCAATTCAGTTAAAAAGGCTTTTAGAATTGGAGTAATGAAACCCAAACGGTCATCAGCATTTTTACGTTCTTCTTCTGTTTTTGCTGTTTCAATATCATCAACAATTTTAGCGGTATAATAGATCATCGCACGACCACCTTCAGAAATCGCTTTTTGCGTCATCAGCATTTTACGAACATCTGGGTGAACAATAATGGGGTCTGCTACTTTATCAGGGAATTTTTTACCCGTTAAAGAACGCATAGATAAACGCTCTTTTGCATATAACAATGAGTTTTGATAAGAAAGCTCTGATGCACAAATTCCTTGAAGAGCTGTGCCAACACGTGCAGTATTCATAAAGGTGAACATGCACTCAAGGCCTTTATTTTCAGGACCAATCAAGACGCCTTTAGCATTATCAAAATTTAATACCGCTGTTGAAGAGGCTTTAATCCCCATTTTATCTTCAATGGAGCCACAAACAACATTATTGCCTTCGCCTAAATTCCCCTGCTGATCAACTTGAATTTTCGGCACAATAAACAATGAAATACCACGAGTACCTTTTGGCGCATCAGGTAAGCGCGCAAGTACAATATGAATAATATTTTCAGTAAGGTCGTGCTCACCTGCTGAAATAAATATCTTAGTTCCGGTGATATCAAATGTACCATCGCCGTTGGGTACCGCTTTAGTTTTAACTTGACCTAAATCTGTACCACATTGTGGTTCAGTTAAACACATGGTGCCAGTCCAAGTACCTTCCGTTAAACGAGTAAGGTAAAGTTCTTTTTGTTCGTCACTTCCATGGGTTTGCACAGTATTCATCGCACCATGGCTTAAACCAGGGTACATAGACCATGACCAATTAGCCGTCCCCATCATTTCTGATTTAACCATACCTAATGAAGGTGGTAGACCTTGCCCGCCGTGTTCGATAGGATGGGATAAACTTTGCCAACCGCCATCAACATACTTTTGATAAGCCTCTTTAAAGCCTTTTGGCGTGATCACTTTGCCATTGTCAAACTTACAACCTTCTTTATCGCCACTTTGATTAAGCGGTAATAATTCATTTTCACAAAATTTAGCGCATTCTTGAAAAATCGCATCAACTAAATCAGGAGTAGCTTCAGAAAACTCAGGGTGTTTTTCATAGTGTGGATAATATCCAAAGACATCTTCGAATAAAAACTTTATATCCATTATCGGTGCTTTGTAACTAAGCATAGCTGAACTCCAAATTTAATTGTTTTCAAAATTAACTTTGCACAGAGTATAACAAATGAACCTACTGGTCTAACCACTTATTAAAGTAAATTGGCAACCAAACAGTAACAAACTGTTTTTAAAGGCTTTATTTTTTTATTTATGTTAAGTTTATTTTTCGGTTTAATTATAGACAAAAAAAAGCCACTTTATTAAGTGGCTAAATAACAAATCTGTAGGAGTTTTTATAATTACCTTTTTTCATCAATTGCTTGTTGAATCTGATCTAACTCTTCTGGTGAAAAATCAGCATCTTTGATTAAGCTTAATAGCATATCAGGCTTCATTTTTACATCGTGTTTAATAACAAAAGTATTTTTATCAGAAATACGATGCTTCAATCTCTTAACCATTTGCTTGATGTCAACGGTATGATTTCCCTCAACTGAATCCGACTCAATAATAACAATATGCTCTCCATCCTCACTAACCCAGTTTACATCACTTTGCCCGTCAAACTTATGAACTTTAATCATTTTATCGCCAAGATGAATATTCCCTAAATCAGATAACAGCTGCTCTCTCACTTCTACAGGTAGCTCAGATAAAGCTTCAGCTAACTTTACTCTATCATGCAAAACTATCTTAGGAACTATCACATCAGTAACTTCGCCATTAACCTCTACCCTGATATTAGCATTTTCATCACCATTGATTTCCACCATAACTACATGTTTTTCATGTAATTCAAGATTAGGCTCTGTTGCCATAGCTAGTGCAGATAGTGAGCTTGCACCACCAAACAATGCTAATGAAAGTGCTAAAGTGATTTTTGAAAGTTTTGTAAATGATCTCATTTGAATTCCTATTTATCTTTTAGTTTTAATTATTTAATCAATGAGATTATTGCGACTTTTGTGCCAAATAAAAATTAACAGTGTATTTCATTAACTTAGGTGGTTAACTGGGTAATATTGTATCTATCGTTAATATTATAATTACCGATATAAGGAGCAGAAAGTCCCTATATCAGGACATTGTTAATATAAATAATTCATTCTCATAAAAAAAATTGGTAAACCTATGACTTAATTACTTTAAATTATTATCAAAGATTGGCATTATAATTGTACTAGTATCACTATTAATCACCTTATTATTTTCATAACTAAAGTACCTGCACTATGTCATTAAGAAGTTACCTTTTCAGCCTAATTGGTTCATTAATTATCTTACTCACGGTATCTCAATTAACGCTTGTTTATTGGATTGATAAAAACCTTGCCGCAGAAGTAGAAACTCAAGCAAGACATTTGAGTCAACAAGTATTTAATCTCGCATTTGAGAAGATTGATAAAAATGATCAACGCCAATTCGAAGCAAGCCATAAATTGGTTAAAACCCAACGTATTATTAAAGGGAATGAAGTTGTTAATGAAAGTATAAAAACAATTGAAATACCACCAGAAAGAGTCATTGAGCACCTAAAAGCGTTAAAAAACACCTCGAATAAAATAAAAAATCAACACGTTGTTATTGATTTAAATTATAACAACTCATATACAACAGAAAATTACGTTGATGATGAGGCTATGCAACACAATGGGGGAACTGAGGAGTTAATTATTCACTCAATTGAACCAACTCGAAGAATACTGATAAAAGAATTTAAGTCTATTGTTAAAGACATTCATAATGAAAACATTGAAATTTTTTCTGATGAGGGTATTGCTACTATGGTTATACAATCAAATGAAAATGCAAAATCTCACTGGATTTCAAATACGCCAAAATTAAGGAAAACCAGTAAAACAGAAAGTCTTATCCAGTCAATACAGTGGCTGTTAATTATTTCAGCTATCGTTGCTTTAATTTTTGCCTATTGGTTAAGCGCGCAATTTAATAAACCACTAAAAGAGTTAGCCTCGGGCTTTGAACGATTATCGCAAGGTGATTATCAACAAAATGTAAAAGAGCAAGGTGTAAAAGAAATTCGATCAACCATTATTCATTTCAACCAAATGGTTTTACGTCTATTAGAATTAACCCAAGCTGAAAAACAGCATAAAGAAATAGCACATCTGGCTGAGCTTGGAGAGGTCAGTCGTGGTTTGGCCCATGCATTGAGGAATCCTATTCATACTATAGGTTTATCATTAGAACAACTATCGCAAGCTGAATTAACACCAGCTCAGCGCTTATCATTACTCTCTACAGCTCAAAATAAAATCAGCCATATTGATAAAAATATTAAGGCGTTACTCACCTTAACCACCACGGGGATCACACGTGATGAACAAGTACCTATACTAGCTGTTGTCCAAGATATAATACTCGAATATAAAACATGTAATTTAGCAGGCAGCAAGATGCAACAACAGTTTGATATTGACATAGGCAGAGATATTACTCTATTGGGGGATGAGTCTGAAATTAGAAGTATTTTACATACCCTTATTATCAATGCTTGTGAAGCTAACACTGATAACAAAGCCATCCGTATTTCCGCAAGTATTGATCAATACCAATTAAAAATAATAGTTACAGATAATGGCTGTGGCTTGGCTGAGTCAATTAGAGAACAGCTATTTCAGCCGCATATTTCAACAAAAGCTGAAGGTGCTGGCATGGGGCTATACATTGCCAAAAGAATTATTAGTCTGCATTATCATGGTGAGTTAACCATCGAAAATAATATTGATCAGCAAGGCTGTACTGCTTTAGCTTGTTTCAAACAAAGTGAGGTTCAATAATGACAACCAAGACTCGAATTTTAGTTGTTGAAGATGAGGCAGATCAAAGAGCATTAATTTGCGATATCCTCGTCGCCAGTGACTTTCAAGTATCTCAAGCCGATTGTGTTGAACAAGCGATAATTTTGTTGCAAGAACAGCCTTTCGATGTGGTTTTTTCTGATTGGAAACTTGCCACATTAACAGGTTTAGATTTATTAAATTATGTCCGAAAAAATCAGCCCTCTTTAGGTTTTATCATAGCAACTGCCTACGGCACAATTAGTCACGCAGTTAAAGCATTACAACAAGGTGCTGATGATTATTTATCAAAGCCTTTTCAACGGCAAGAATTATTGCTAACCATAGATAAAGCGGTCAAAGCTAAGAATTTACGTAGTCAAAACATTTACCTTAATTCACAGTTAAGTGAGCAAAAACAACTGATAGGATTAGTTGGTAAAGCCCCTTGTATGCAAAAGGTTTATCAACGTATAGAAAAAGTATCGGCAACTAATGCAACAATTTTAATTTTAGGTGAAAGCGGTACAGGTAAAGAGCTAGCAGCAAGAGCATTACATGAAAGATCCAACCGTTGCCATGAAAAATTTATTGCAATTAACTGTGGAGCCATTGCTGAATCATTAGCGGAAGCTGAATTATTTGGTGCTGAAAAAGGTGCATACACCGGAGCAAACTCAACTAAGATAGGACGATTAGAGGCAGCAAACAATGGCACCATATTTTTAGATGAAATTGGAGAACTCCCGCCTTCCCTTCAAGCGCA
>JALJPB010000052.1 GCA_022969175.1 Colwellia sp.
CGGTAAAGTCTAATAATGGATCCATGGGGTTATTCCTCTATATTTATTATTGTTAGTTTGATTTACTGACCGACAACAGTCTTTGGAAATTGCCAATAGGCTAGTTTTACTCGTTGATAATCTGTAAAGCCATTTGCGCGAGTGGTTCGACAAATGCGCCAACTTTCTTGGCATTATTGTTAGATGCATTGCCTTGAGAAGCCCGCTTAGCCACACCTTGCACAATTGCCGCTAGTCGAAAGAAACTGAATGCCAGATAAAATGGCCAGTGTTGTATGCTGTTGATACCCATACGTTGGCAATAGCTTGCTACATACTCTTCTTCGGTTGGAATGCCTAAACTGCTGCGGTCAACATCTTGTAAACCATCAATACTGCCCATGCCTGAAGGCATGCGAAGTTGCATACATTGATAGGCTAAATCGGAAAATGGATGGCCTAAGGTTGATAATTCCCAGTCGAGTAATGCAATAATTTCAGCTTTGTTTTTATCAAACATCATATTATCTAACCGAAAGTCACCATGAACTAAACAGACTCTGCCATCATCTTCAGGTAAATGCTTTGCTAGCCATTGAGCCAATTCATCCATGGCGGTAATTTTTTGTAATTCTGTTGCTTTATATTGACTAGTCCAGCGGGCAAGTTGTCGTTCAAAATAATTCCCTGCTTTACCATAATCACTTAAGCCAACAGCATTAACATCAACACTGTGCAGAGCAACCAGAGTTTTATTCATCGCATCATACATTTTTGTCCGACGATCATTGTTATCAATTTCAGCTAATGAAGCACTCCAATAAACGGCACCATCACAAAACTCCATTAAATAAAACATTGAGCCGATGATGCTAGTGTCTTCACACAGGTGATAAACCTTTGCTACTGGCACGTCGCTACCTTTTAAAGCATTAAGGACTTTATATTCACGGTCAACGGCATGTGCTGACTTTAATAATTTTCCCGGTGGCTGTTTACGTAATACATAAGTACCTGATTGTGCCGATACTTTGAAAGTAGGATTGGATTGTCCTCCTGGAAATTTATCAAGTGTTATTGGCCCTTTAAAGCCTTCAATATGAGCTTCGAGATATACGGTTAATTCTTCGATATTAAATGGTAATGTTGCTGACATTGAGGTGTACTCTTAATAAGGACTTATTAATTGTTTATAGCGTTAGCTTGTTCTTTGTTTAACAAGGTCACGCCCTAGTTGCATCATATGCACTTGGTCTGGCCCATCAGCTAAACGCAAAGTACGTTGCCCCGCATAAGCATGTGCTAAAAAGGTATCTTGACTAACACCAACAGCACCATGACATTGAATAGCACGGTCAATCACATCAAGTGACATACTTGGGGCAACAATCTTGATCATCGCAATTAAGTCTTTTGCCGCTTTATTACCTTCAGTATCCATTTTTTGTGCCGCTTTTAACGTCATCAAACGAGCTTGTTCTATTTGACAAGCTGATTTGGCTATATCTTCACGTATCGATTGTTGCTTGATCATTGGTCGACCAAAAACAATACGCTCGTTAACACGTTCACACATTAAGTCTAATGCCCGTTGTGCAACTCCTATCGAACGCATACAGTGATGGATACGTCCTGGTCCTAAACGACCTTGGGCAATTTCAAAACCTTTACCTTCACCAACAATAATGTTTTCAACGGGTACGCGCACATTATCGAAGGTAATTTCGGCATGTCCTTCTGGAGCATCGTTATAACCAAAAACTTTCATCGGACGAACCATAGTGACACCGGGAGTATTCATCGGAACCAGTACTTGTGATTGTTGGATATAGCGATTGTCATTTTCAGCATCAGTTTTGCCCATAACGATCATAATTTCGCATTGTTTACGACAAGCACCACTGATATAGAATTTACGACCATTAAGCACATACTCATCACCATCACGATCAATTCGCAATTCAATATTGGTGGCATCACTTGAGGCAACTTCAGGCTCGGTCATCGCAAATGCAGAGCGAATTTTTCCCTCAAGCAAAGGCTCTAACCATTGCTTTTTCTGAAGATCATTACCATATTTAGCGAGTACTTCCATATTGCCTGTGTCGGGTGCCGCACAGTTAAACACTTCTGGTGCCCACATTACTTTACCCATAATTTCAGCCAAGGGCGCATATTCTAAATTGGTTAGGCCTGCACTATATTTTCCGTAAGCGAGTGGTAAAAATAAATTCCATAAACCATCAGCTTTAGCTTTAGCTTTTAGTACTTCCAATAATGGTGGTGTTGACCAAGGATCTAAATTTACCTGTTTATGCATTTCCTCTTCATTAGGGTAAACATGTGCTTCCATAAATGAAGTTACACGATTCATTAGTTCTTTAACCTTGTCACTGTATTCAAAATCCATGGGTTTTCCTTAGTCAGCTACTACTGCGTGATGTTTTTGTGCTTTGTTGTCAGTGAAGCTTAAACCTAGCTTAGCTTCATTAGTGCTTCTTTATTGAATGGTGAAATCTCACCTTCTTTTTTATCTCGAATTTTATTAACCCATTGAGCATCCACTAATAAAGCACGACCAATAGCAACAAGATCAAATTCATCATTATTTAAACGCGCTAACAAACCATCAATGCTGGTTGGATTAGAGGTCCCTGATAAGTCCTTGCTCCCTTCACCGGTAAAATCACTATCTAAACCAACACTACCGACAGTGATTACCGGTTTATTGGTCAGTTTTTTTGTCCAACCAGCAAGGTTCAGATCTGAGCCTTCAAATTCAGCTAGCCAAAATCGGCGAGTACTGGCGTGGAATATATCAACCCCTGCATTGCTTAATAAGGTTAAAAAAGTATCTAATTCTTCAGGTGTTTGACAAAGCTTGGCGTTGTAATCTTGCTGTTTCCACTGAGAGAACCTGAAGATAATAGGGAAGTCCACCCCCACGGCTGCGCGGATAGCTTCAATAATTTCTATGGCAAAACGAGCACGTTTTTCTAACGAACCACCATAACCATCTGTGCGTTGATTGGTGCCTTCCCAGAAGAATTGATCAACTAAATAGCCATGTGCACCATGGACTTCAATGGCATCAAAACCGATATTTTTTGCATCTAAAGCGGCTTGAGCAAAAGATGCCACTACCTCATTAATATCTTCTTGGCTCATGGCGACGCCATTTTCAGCTCCTGGTTTAAATAATCCTGATGGGCTATAGGCTGGAACTGATTTGTCAGGGCCAATGCCTTCTTTTCTCACTGAGCCAACATGCCAAAGTTGTGGAGCTATTTTTCCTCCTGCCGCATGCACTTCATCAACCACATGTTTCCAGCCAGCTAACGCTTGTTCACCATAAATAGCCGGTACACGTTCGTAACCATTCGCTGCTTTATGGGAAATAAAAGTACCTTCAGTAATAATTAAACCGACATTCCCTTCTGCTCTTCGGCGGTAATAATCAGCAACATCTTTGGTTGGAATATAGTCAGGTGAAAAAGTACGGGTCATAGGTGCCATCACGGTGCGGTTTTTTAAGGTCAAGCCGCCAGTTGAAAATGACTCAAATAATTTGTCAGCATTGTGGTTGCCCATGATAATTCCTAAATTTTATTTGTTTAAATTTGGTTGATATTAGTGCCTGTTGATATTTACCAGGTACTCGAATGCGCGGTTAAAGTGGCTAGCTGATCCGCTTTTATCCGATCAAGAAACCACCATCAACATTAATAGCAGTACCTGTGGTGTAGCTTGACGCATCAGATGCTAAATATAGGACAGTACCTGCCATTTCATCAGGCTGTGCAATCCGTTTCATCGGTACGTGATGCAACATTTGCTCAAGAATTTTGGGATTATTTACTAAGGTTGAAGCAAACTTGGTATCTGTTCCGCCAGGTAATAACGCATTGGCACGAATGTTAAAGGGGGCACATTCTTTAGCAAAGGCTTTGGTCATGGAAATAACTGCTGCTTTAGTAATCGAATATATACCTTGAAAATCACCCGGAATAACTCCGTTGATAGAAGCAACGTTAACAATAGAACCACCACCACTTTTTTTCATTAGCTTTGCACCTTGAGTAGACATAAAAAAGTAACCGCGGATATTAACGTCTACCGTTTTTTGAAATGCACTTAAGTCAGTATCAAGTATGTGTCCAAAATAAGGGTTAGCAGCTGCGTTGTTTACTAAAATATCAAGTTTGCCGTGTTGCTCTGAAATTGCGCCAAAGATGGCATCAATTTGTGCCATTTCACCAATATGGCATGCGATGGCTTGTGCACTACCACCTGCTTCAATAATACTGTCTACGACGGTTTGACAGCCTTCTACCTTCCTACTGGAAACAATAACATGAGCACCATATTGCGCTAAAAGTTTTGCGATACTTTCGCCAATACCCCTACTGGCCCCCGTGACTAATGCGATTTTTCCGGATAAATCAAATAAATTGTTGTTACTCATATTATTTCCTATCAAAATTTTGCTTATCATTATTGACGATAACAGGTGATGTTATCTAAACGTGACCCAATCGGCGCCAG
Source organism: Colwellia sp. (assembly GCA_022969175.1). Taxonomy (GTDB): domain Bacteria; phylum Pseudomonadota; class Gammaproteobacteria; order Enterobacterales; family Alteromonadaceae; genus JALJPB01. The sequence goes on from JALJPB010000052.1 coordinate 4,525, forward strand.
CCAGTGTTAAATGGCTATAATTATTAAAGTAATCCACACTTAAGTTATTTTTAGAAAACAGGAGTTTAGTTACACTGGTATTTCTAGACTGTTGATTGATCTTTAATGCTTGTACATCATTTAATTGCAATATATGTTGAATGATAACGGCAATTGTTCCTCCCGATGTAAAGACTAAAATGTCTTTCGACACTTTTGCTTCACCAGAGAGAGATTGCCGTCTTTTTTCTAGTTCTTTTTGAATAACATCTTGTAAAGCACGCACACAGCGTATTTTAAATTGTGGCCAACTCTCTTGGTATTCATGGTCAAAATCGCCTGATATCCAACGATTTAAAGCCAGAGCGAATTCTTTTTGAAAAATTTTATTTGGCTCTTTTAATTGTTTAATGTCCGCACTCATTAAAGCAAAGTTATGCCACTGGGGGTTATAACAAGTTAAAATATCAACATGGTTAAATTCATTAAAACCGGAATGTAAAATAACGGGGATCTGTTCATTTGGAAAACTTTCCATGAAATGCTCTAAAGTTTGCCCATGTCGTAACAAATCTCCAGAATAGCTCCTGCATGGCATTGATTTACTCAACCAATGTTGACCTAAAATTTTAGATTGTTTGGAACCAATATCAGATAACTTATCATAATCAGCATAACCAAACGAAGCTTGCCCATGTCTAATTAAATATATAGCGGCCATTTAAGTTCTCTGTGTTTATTGCTCGGTTAACCAATCGGTTATTTTTGAAACGATTTAAATTATGTTGACTATGCTAAGTTCAGCAACTAAATTAAGCAAATGAATAGTTCTTATACCCAACTATTCATATAAAAAATAGTTGGTTTGATAGACGAAAAATTTAGCCGAGGAAGATATGAAAGTAGATTTAAATTTATTTGTTGTTTTTGATGCTATTTATTGTGAAGGAAATATCACTAAGGCCGCATTAACTTTGCATTTATCTCAACCAGCAGTAAGTCATGCTCTAGCCAAACTGCGTCGGAATTTTGATGACCCATTATTTATCCGCCAAGGTAATGAAATGCGACCGACAGCAGTTGCTAAAAATGTTATTGCTGACGTTCGAGAAGCATTACATCAATTACGCGTATGTTTAGTACAATCTAGACAGTTTGAACCTATGACTTCCCGAAAGCATTTTACCCTGTCACTTCTTGGTTCATTAGAAGCGACATACTTGCCTCTGTTTATGCAAAGTTTAATAAAAGAATCTCCTCATATTCATTTACAAAGTAGCAGGAGAGTACGTCGCAGCGAATTGGAAAATAAATTGGCGAGCGGTGATATTGATTTAGCTATAGATACCTTAATACCGGTTAGTGATAATATTTTGCATACACAAATAGAGCAAGACCAACTTGTAGTTGTAGCGCGAAAAAATCACCCCGCTATTGCTCAAAATTTAGATTTAAAAACCTATCTCAGTCTCGAACATGTATTAGTTTCATCTCGTTCAAGTGGGCCTGGACTGGAAGATTTTGAGTTATCTCGTTTAGACTTACATCGTAGAACGACTTTAAGGTGTCAGCATGCCTTAGCCGCTTGTCGGATCATCATAAGTAGTGACATGTTGCTCACTTTGCCAAAAACAGCAGCCCAAATGTACAGTGAAATGCTCGATATTGATATTTTTCCAATGCCTGTTGACTTACCGGGTCTTGATGTTCATTTATACTGGCATGTGAATGTTGATAAAGATCCAGCGAATAAGTGGCTGAGAAACAAAATAGTATTGGCAACATCAACTATATAAATAGTAATTTAATCAAATTAAGTCGAAATACTGCTCATCAAAATAAAGAATGATGTCGCTAAAGTGAATATACCTTCAATGATCAAGGTTCATTAGGTTTTCTCGCTAAGCACGCATTAAAAAAACCACGGAAATACGTGGCTTTTTTAATCTCTAACTAAGCAAGTTATAAGCTTAGTTTATTGCTTTAAATCGGATAGCTGCACCACCACTGGTAGCTAAAGGTAAAGAAATGCTATCGGTTGATTGAACATTTCTCTTTTCAATTATAAGATCGTACGGGTTATTTACCCATTCTGCTTCATTACCATCGCGATAAATTTGTGCTTGATAACGTCTGCCTTTCTCAAGGAAATCTAGCTTTAACGTTAACTCTCTGGCATTTTCGTCGGTAAGTGCGCCGACAAACCAATCGTCGCCATCTCGCTCTTGTCGAGCAAAAGCAACATAGTCACCAACCTCTCCAGCAATTGCGATACTGTTATGCCAATCAGTTGGTACATCCTTAATAAATTGAAAGGCAGCCATATTAGCTTGATAGTTTTTTGGTAAATCTGCCGCCATTTGAATTGGACTATACAAAACAACATAAAGTGCCAGTTGCTTGGCTAAAGTTGTTTGTGGGCGATTGCTATCACTGCCTAAGCCGTTAAAGCTCATATCGAAAATACCAGGGGTAAAATCCATTGGTCCAGCTAATAAACGGGTAAATGGCAATATTGCGGTATGCTCTGGCGGGTTAGGTGGTGTACCCCAAGCATTAAATTCTTGACCACGAGCACCTTCGCGAGCAATCCAGTTTGGGTATGTTCGGCGTAAACCCGTAGCCTTTATTGGCTCATGAGTATTGATACTAATTTTGTATTTTGCCGCTTCGGTGACACTGTGCAGGTATTCATTAACCATAAATTGTCCATCATGCCACTCTTTACGGACAATGCCGTTGTCATCTATACGTTTAATATTTCCACCATCGGCAACATAGCCCGTTTTCACCTGACTAACACCGTATTTTTGATAAAGTTTATAGGCCGCTGACATTTGATTACGGTAATTAGTTACATTACCCGAAGTTTCATGGTGACCAATTAATTTCACCCCTTTACTTGCCCCGTATTTGCTCACTGCTTCAATATCAAAGTCATCATAAGCTTTAGTAAAATTAAAAACATCGCCATTGTTAAACCAATCACCATCCCAACCAATGTTCCAACCTTCAACGAGCACGCCAGAAAAACCGTGCTCAGCGGCAAAGTCCATATAACGTTTTGTTTCACTGGTGGTGGCACCATGTTTTTCACCACTGCCCCAAGTATTGGCATTAATATGCATACCCCACCAAATACCGACATATTTACCCGGCTCAACCCATGAAACATCACCCAGTTTGTTCGGTTCATTAAGGTTTAAAATTAGATTTGAATTTAAAAGACCAACGGCATCTTTACTGATTTGGATAGTACGCCAAGGCGATTTAAAATTTGTCTTGGTTTTCACCAAAACACCATCAGACCAAGGGGTTAAATCAGCTTTTAGAATGCCTGGGCGCTGTTGGTTAATGGTCATTGCAGCATAATCAACCAGCGCAGCTTCATGAATACTTACATGGGTACCTGAAGGTAATTTGAACGTAAATGGGGTATGGGCTCTGTCAACGCTCTCAACATCTGTGGTGTTATAAGTGTATTCATAGCGGTTCCAACCACGAGCAGGAATCCACCATGCAATAGACTCTTTGGCGTTTGTCAGTGAAAATTCAGTTAACTCATTAGTAATTTCTACCTGATTGAGTCCTTTTTGTTTCGGTACTTCATACCGAAAGCCAATGCCATCGTTAAAGGCGCGAAAACGCACTTTATACTTATTGGCACTGTCTCTAGGTGTGGTGAATGTGACGAGTAATTCGTTATGCTTGTCGATAACGTTTTTACGCTCCCCCCAAGGGAGCTGCCAAGTAGTATTAACTTGGTTAGTGGTTACCGAATCTATTTTAAAACCCTCACTAAACCCATGAGTGTTTTTAAATAACAACCCTAATTTTGATGATGATATTACTTGCTCACCATTAAATATCACTTGATAGTTTGGCTGTTTATCATCATTAACATGAATAACAATTTTTTTATCTGGTGAACTGACAATCACTGTCTTTGCCATGGTTTCAATAGGTAAAAGTAGGCTGATAATCAGTGTAGATAAATGCAAGGCGAATTTTTTCATTTTTGCTCAGGCGTTGAGAAGATATACAGTAAGAATAAATCGATACCCTATAAATTACATCAGACTACATACGTATTCAGCTTAATGATTAACATTATTTATCATTACTAAGCTGATGTTATTAATAAAACCTAGCTATAGCCAAAAGCCAAAGCTTTAGGTTTGAGTTAATTGGTCGATGTCGCCTTGTCTAAAGTTGAATCGTATTCTTCTTCAGTTTTATTGACATTTTCGTCAGTGAGCTTATGGCCACTGAGTGCAAAGATTATCGCCATAATCGCCAAACCAATTTGAGTACCAATAACACCATAAATACCTTGTTGCCAAAGTAGACTAATACTTTTTGCGAACATAGCCCAATCTAGAACAATGACAAAGACCAATAAACCCGCAGTTAGGGTTAACAAATGTCCCAAGAAATGTTTTTTGTTGTCATTAAAAATTAATATTATCGCCGTTAATAACAAGGTAGCGATAAAGCTATACAGCATAAAGGTTTCCCGGTTAGCTAATCCTGCGGGTAATAGTCGCTCACAAACAAACGCGACCGCCGTTGCTACTACGACTCCGCCTGAGCCCCACAAAGTAAAGTTACGGACAAATTTTAAGGTCTTAAGTGACTGATGGCGCTGACGACTACGTTTCTCAATCCACAATAAATTGCCAGTAACTATCAAGGCACAGACACCCATTCCTAATAAAAAATACAAAATACGTAAATCAAAGCCGGCATAATTACCAAAATGCAGTGTTGAAATAGCATGTAAACCTATCACTAAGGTATTGGGGTTATCGAGATCCTTGGTAAATAAAACCGTTTCATCTTTGACTTGATAAGCAATTTCATATTTATCGATTAAGCTATTTTTTCCGGCGCCAAAAAACTCTATCACCGCACTTTCATCACCGTAATTATAAATTCGGATAAACGTAGGAGTGCTGCCATATTTTTCTGTGGTTTGTTGCATTAAGCTATCAATTTTGGGTTGCTGCCACGCTTCATCTAACCATTCAACAATAACTTCTTCATAACCGGCATCGTCGAGTAAGGCTTGTTGGTCACCTTTATATAACACTATCGCGAAGGCAATTTGATAGATAATAACTAAATTAAAGATTAAACCGCTAATGGCATACATTAAAGTAAACGGCAAACTCATTACCCCCACTACGTTATGCATATCAAGCAGTTTGCTGCGGGTATTATCTTTACTGCGATATTTAAAGAAACTACCAATTAATTTTCTTGCATGAATAAATATGCCTGAAATTAAGGCAAAAAAGAAAAATAAACTGACAAAACCAACGACATACTTTCCATAGGGTAAATTGAGATCTCTATGCAGGTAGTAAATAAAATCTGACAGATAAAATCGATCGATTTCCGCTATTTTTTCTCCGGTGACCGGGTCAATAAAAAATGCCAGATGATCTTCTTCATCCGGTTGATGCTCTACATCAACATAAACACGGTAATACGGCATATGCTCTTCTGGCATTCGCACGCTTAAATGCTCTTTAGCATCAAAGGGCACACCTTTTATCGCACTCGCTAATATCTCACTTAAGGGTAAAGGGTCGCCTTGCGATACGCTAAAGTGAGGCTGCATACTCCATTGTGTTATTTCAGCGCGAAATAACGAAATAGAGCCGGCAAAAAACACCACAAATAACACCGCTGAAATAATCAAGCCAAGCCAGCTGTGTGCATCGGTCAGTCGTTTAAAAAATTCTTTATTCATCATTATTTATTTTTTTTACTCTTTATTAAGTCAATAGAAAAAAGCTATTTAAACTAACCGATACCAGTAATATTGCGCCACAGCGTTGCCATGCTTGCCAACCACTTTTACTGGCATAACAATAAATCATCGTAGTAACCCACAGAGGAAAAGCGGTTAATAAACCAATAAATAAACGGCTATCTACCGTTAATGGCAGTAAATAATTAAGGTTAAGCATCACAGAGATCGATACTAAACAGCCACCAATAATGGCAGCAATGCTCTTAGACCACATTACAAACCTCCTAGTTGTACCAGCGCGGCTGATATCAAACTACCGACCAAGGCAAAGGGTATTAATTTTATCGACAGATGTCCTAGGACAAAAATGATGGTTAACCACATCACCATCACCAGAGACAAAACTAATAAGGCAGCTATAACACCAGAATAAACACCGCAAAAGAGCAGCCAACTTGCCAATACCAGCACAATAAAAATTGTCAGAGAGAGTTTTTTACTAAGTCTGGTAGTGAGCAGCTGTTGCTGCTCGCTACCAAGAAAGGCACTTAAACAAGCTAGCCATAAAATAATGATTGCGAGTAACATAGCCATTTATTTAAAAGTTACCTTCAAGGCTTACACTCAGTTGACGGGGTTTACCAATAGATTGAATGCCGCCACTGTCTTGTTGGGTAAAATACTCTTCATCTAAGATATTTTTACCTATGATAAAGACACTGAGATTGTCCCACTGATAACCAATTCGAGCATTGACTAGCGTACGCGCTTCGATTTGAGGAATATAATCTTCGCCACGATACTCTTTAACTTCAACTAAAGTCCAATCTTCAATAAAGGCATCAGCACTACTAGCATAATTCGCATTAATACCGACAAACCAACCGGAATCAGCCTGGTAAGTCATCGCTATATTAGCTGTCCATTCTGGAGATTCAAATGCTTTACCTGACAGATCATATTGTTCAGAGCCAGTATCAACAATAAACTCTTTAAATTCAGTATTGGCTTGACCGATTCCACCGGTAATGGTGAGGTTATTGGTTGGAAAATAAAACAATTCTAGCTCAAAGCCTTTAACTACTGAACTTCCAGCATTCTCGGTAATGGTATCGAAATCATTTTCTGATAGTTGCACCGAGATTTGTTGATCTTGCCAATCAAGATAGTAAAGGTTGGCATTAGCAACTAACTGCCCATCTAACCAAACCGAACGTAAAGATAGCTCATAGTTATCGGTATATTCAGGATCATAGGTATAACTATATCCTTGTCCGGTATTAGTACCGACGCCACCAGAGCGGTAGCCTTTTTGATAAGTAAAACTGGTGGTTAAATCTTCAGTCCAATGGTAACTAGCACCAACTTTAGGTAAAATTTCGGTGAAATCATTATCCGCTAGTGGCTTGGCACCAGAGGCATTAATGGCCTGTTGGAATAATAAAGCATTTAAACCACCGACTACCTGAGCAGTTACCGGATCTAAGGCAGCATTTGTTGGATCTGGCAACAGATGAGCGTTGTCTATGCTATATAAACTATCACTCGAATGTTCTTGGCTTTCATGATCCCAACGTAAACCTGCAAAAATGCTTATTTGCTCAGTTAAGGTATAAGTTAAATCAGCAAATAATGCCTGATTGCTGACCTTAGAATATTGAGTGTCATTTTGACCTAACAAAACGGGGTCAACATCTGCATATAAGCCCATAATAACATCGGCATATGCTGATGGCAGACCTAAACCGCCATATTCAGCTGGCGCAACTAACAGCGTTGCTACCCCCAAAGACGCTAAGGTTAAATTACGCTGACCCGACACAACTTGGTTAGACTCTAAATCCGAATAATAAGCACCAACAATACCGGTCAAATTTTCATATTCGAAGGTAAAGCGTAACTCTTGACTGAACGTTCTATCAACACGGTTATTAAGTAAAATAGCATCCGGAGCAGCCGTGGCGTCACCATCCCACTCATAGCCCCACTCAGCATCTGAATAAGTGCTAATAGCGCGTAATGACCAAACATCAGTTAGTTCATAATTGATGTCTAGATTGTATATATCAGTATTATTGTATTCAAAGGTGGGGGCATCAAAGGTAGTAATTCGGTGTTCTATGCCCCTTTCAATACCTTCGACAAAACCGCCATCTGTCCAAAATACCCCAGTATCTATTTCATGATGACTGGCACTTAATACCGCTGAGAAATTTTCAATGAAACTCGGCTCAAATAAAACTTTTAAGCGGTAAAACTCATTGTTATTAAAGTCAGAATTTTCATTACGGGTAATATTTTCATTAAAGCCGTCAAAATTACGTTTTTCACCACTAAAACGAAAAGCTATTTGATCTTCAACTAAGGTTCCACCAAAGGCTATCGCCGCTTCTTGTTGACCATATTCGCCGATAACTAAACGGCCTTTACCTTGCCATTCATAAGTAGGTTCATTGGTATTAACCACCACCGCACCCGCCAAAGCATTACGGCCTTGTAAAGTTGACTGAGGACCACGTAAAAATTCGACCTGGCTAGCATCCCAAGTTGAAAACCCGCCTTGTTGAATAAGTCTTTCTGGCAAAGGTGCGCCATCAAGGTACACACTGGTTAAAAAGCTGTTGCCGCCACCCGAGACATTAAAGGAGTTAATACCGCGAATAGTAAACTCTGAGCCAAAATCGCCGGTGACGTTAACGGTTGATTCAATAACATCGTAAAAATCATATAATTGTTGTTCTTCAATTTGTTTGGCGGTAATAACAGCGACGCTAGTAGCGGTTTCTTGTAAACTTCGATCAATTTTTTGACCGGTGACGATAATTGTTTCAATACCATCAAGGTTTTCTTTGTTATCACTATCTTGCGCTACCGCATTTGCGGTAAATAAAATTGAAAGAGTTATTAAATTTAAATTATATTTTTTCACTTGGTTTGCCTAATTCTGTCGTTCAGCCATAAATGGAAGCGCCATCATATACAGGTCAAACCAGCATGTAAATACAAACGATAACAATTATCATTTACATGATTACAAAAATAAAATATGGCTTAAATGTTTTATCTAAAATTTAGTTTGTAAAATAGTTGAATTGAATAAATGAAAAGTAGTCAAATACCGTATGATTATTGGACTGATGGCTTACTTAGATATTTATTGACGAGCTATAAAAATGTCTGGCTAAAGCAAATAGTCCATTCAAACTCAGTAATTATTACGCCATTAAACTTAAGGTGAATGGTTTACTTACCTCAAAAAAACTAAGGGAAATAATGGCATGGGTAACAACATTTCAGATAGCCAATTATCACAAATGGCATATTGAGCGTTTTGACATGAACTTTGTCATAATTTAAATATTTAATTTTTAGCTTTGCTGCCATGCTCACTTTTGGCCACTTTGTGGACTCAATCTATTAACTGAAATCAGTCTAAATTAAGTTCACTATCCAAGCATAAACAGACGAGATATTAAGTATACTCGGTACTGATAATAGTCGTTTTACGTTTTACGTATTCCACACTCCGATTAAAGAACAGAACCCTCACTGTAAGCCTTTGATTTTCACTAGTAATTAAAAATAAAATCACTAACACCTCCTAGCTAAAATACAACAGTTAGAATTCCAGCCAGTTGACAATGGAATTGTAAGCGCTTACAGTTTTAGCTCGTTTACTTGAATGTATAGTTACCTTATATTGGCTGTTCTTTCTGATCTGTTTATCTGTTCGTAGGTGGTAGATGTTCATTCGGTTTGAAGATTCAAATTAATATTTTTTGACAAACTCTATTTTAACTACAAGAATGAGTTTGTATTTTAACAAATAAAAAAACATATAAACCAGACAAATTAAAGCTAGGCTTGATGCTAGTTTAATAAAAATGGTTAAACGTTGATTTCTCTTTAAGTCATTCGTTGACAAAATACCTTACCTTAATTGGTATTCGATTAGCCCTACAAACTATAGAATAAAGGTGCACTTCCATGGCTTCAATTGACTCGACTTCACAACCTTCAGTCAAACTGTTTCAAGCGGTTCTTGATGCATTACCCTTTTGTGTATTTTGGAAAGACCGCAACAGTATTGGTTTAGGCTGTAATCAAGCACTTGCTGATGTTGCCGGACTAGATTCGCCAAAAGATTATCTCGGAAAATCGGATTATGATTTACCATGGACGAAAGAGGAAGCCGACTTTTTTCGTGAATGTGATCGCCGAGTTATGGAATCAGGAAAGGCTGAAGTCAATATTATCGAAAGTCAAATGCAATCCAATGGGCGTCTTGCATGGCTTGAAACGAGCAAAATACCTTTAACCGATGAAGATGGCAATATCATTGGGACTTTAGGAGCATTTCACAATATTACAGAGCGAAAACGACTTGAAGATGAGAATATAGCAAACCAAAAACTTGATTCACTTGCTACCCTTTCTGCGGGACTTGCACATGATTTCAATAACGTTCTTATGATGATCCTTGGCAATTGCCAATTAACAAAAATGAAAATGGCTAACGGGGCCGAAGAAACTGAAATTCATAAACATCTTGATAACATTGAAAAAGCAACGTCCCGCGCTTCAACTCTTACTAACAAATTTATGTCGTATTCTGAACGTGGGCCTGTAACTAAAACGCTTTGTAATATATCAAAAATGCTTGTTGATACACTTTCTTTCGTGCAGGCAAGTATCAAATCCTCTATCGCATATGATATTGATAATACAAAAGACGCTTTATATGCTGATACTAGCCAAATACAGCAAGTCATATACAACCTTATTATCAATGCTTCTCAGGCTTCGATAAATAATGAAGAAATATCTGTCAGTCTGAGAAATAGAGAAATTCACCGTTCTGACAGTATTGATCTACGTCCTGGCAAGTACTTCGAAATATCAATTAAAGATTATGGTATTGGCATTAGTGATGTACAAAAAGAGGAAATATTCAAACCCTATTTTACTACGAAAGAAAATGGCCATGGATTAGGATTGAGTGCATGTTTAACAACAGTCATGAATCACAATGGTATTATTCATGTTGAATCTAAAGAGGGTTTAGGTTCTACATTTACCGTGTTTTTGCCTGTGTTTATGCAAAACAATGAAGATGAACTTGTCCATCAAGAGTTTTCAAATGAACTTATTTACGGCTCTGGAAGAGTGCTTTATATTGAAGATGACTTAGATACACAAGCTACCACCTTAGAAATGTTGCAAGAAATAGGTTATCAGGTGCAATGTTATTCAAGCTTGAAGCCGGCAATAAGTTATATACAAGAACAGCCTGACGCCTTTGATATTGTCATCACTGATTTTATTATTAATGATTTTGAACAAGGAGGCGCTGAAATTCTAGATACCGTTCGAGATATAAGACCAAATTGTCCTGTAATTTTAATAACGGGCTATTATAAGCAGTTAGAAAAACGAGCTGCAACGAGTAACCAGTTTTCCTATATTGTCCAAAAGCCTGTTAGTTTTGGAAAATTTAGTCAAATAATAAACCGACATATCAAAAATGTCGCCATTGACTGTGAAAATAGAAACTTTCGTGATATTTCTGAGCCCGTATCTGCGGCATTAACGAGTATTGTCGATATAAATAAAACAGAGATTGAACAAAGCTCAGCTAACCGGGGATATATTCTCGTTGTTGACGATGATCAACTTGTCGCTAATTTTCTAAAAAGTTATCTGACTCATCATAATTATAATGTGACTACTGTATCTAATGGCCATCTTGCGTTAGAAAAACTGGAGAAACAACCCTTTGACTTAATGATCACTGATCAGTCTATGCCGAATATGACGGGGATAGAATTAAGTAAAAAAGTTAAAATATTATTCCCAAATACCCCTATTATTCTAAGCTCTGGTTATGGTGACGAAATTATTGAACAAAATATTAAAAACGTTGGCATAAATCATTTTCACAAAAAGTCTTCTAATCCCGAAGAGTTAATTGAGGCTATAACTGAACTTTTATAGAAATCAAATAAACAGATAACTAGAGGCATAAGGGCTACTTTGTATATTGCTAATTAACCAAAGCCGTTTTTGCCAACATTAGTGTTTTTTATAATCCTTGCCTGCTATTGCTGTAACAATATTGTGTTTATAAAATGAAATCTAAATTCATCTCGTCCCAGTATGTTTTATCAAGGTAGCTACCGTATTTTATGGCCTGCTATTTAGCTCAATGCAGACCATGCTAAGCATGGATAGATATAGCCAGCAATGCGATTTTTTGACATTTTTCATCTTAATTCATAATTTGACTTTACAAGAAAACAGCACAGGAGCTAGACAGTAAATTCCCGAATCAGGCAAAGTTCAAAAATTCCTGTCAATGTTGAATATATGAGATAGAAGTTGGATATTCGTGGAGTAGAGTGCCCCTCTTTAACTTCAAATACTATCAGAATATGAACAGGAGTAATCATCAGAAAAATTTAATGATAAGAAGAACTTCCAAGAAGCTTTGATATTAAAGGACTTATATTAGAGAAGATGGGGTAGCTAAAGGGATTTGAACCCTCGATTAATCTGAAACCGCGGAATCATTGGTGATTTCGATTAATGTAATGCATTAATAACTTTTGAAACGGAACCATAAAAGAATGGCGTAGCTAAAGGGATTTGAACCCTCGACAACCGGAATCACAATCCGGCTGTCGGTATAGGATTTAATTGGGTTAATGTGTATCAGGCTAGATATTAGTCGTGTTGTTGATGTTATTAGCTGGGTCTGCCGTAAATTATTACTAGCAACATTATTGCTAGATCAAAGTTGATTAATAGAACACGCTAAAAATATTTACGCATATTCCAATCAAAGAAAATTCATAACATTCTGTTTTATAACTACATCATATAAAAATCACATAAATAAAGCCTTTACAATAATGACCTAGGTCATGCTATCTGCTAAAAACTTCCCCTAATGAATACGATGAATATAAAAATAATGAAAAAGGACATATCATGATTAGAGTTTTAATGATCTTACTCACCATATTAATAAAACTAAGTATTCAAACCTCTTTTGCTAATAACTACTTAACTCAAAATACACATGCTGATTTAGAATTGCACAACCCCTATGGAGCAAAGAATGTAGTAAGCTCTTCACATTTTTCCTACTGGTATAGCGATGAGTTTATTGGTCAAGAATCTATTTTTAAGAAACATTTAGCCTTTTTAGAAGTTGCATGGCATCAACAAATTAAGGTAAATAACTACCGAGCATCTGCTAATACTTATAAAGTTAACGTTTATCTAGAACAGGCAGGCATTTTAGATCCCCCTTTTGCTATGGTGCCAGAATATGTATGGGGAAGTGCTAGTTACGATCAATACCCTCAAATAATTTTCAATCGTATAGCCTTAGCAGAAGATGAGTTTCAAATAAAAAAAATATTAGCCCATGAATTTTTTCATGCAGTTACATGGGGTTATGCCAACCATCAATTACAAACGAATGACTGGTTTATTGAAGCTAGCGCCAATTGGGCTGCCGTTATTACTCACCAGGATAGAAAACATTTAGCGGTAGATTTATCAGGTTTGGCTCAAGGGCCAGGCCTATCTATACATCATGTACAATCTACAGGTGGAGAATCCCCTGAAAGACGTCATCCATACTCTATGGCAATTTTCCTCGATTATCTCGCAGGTGATGATAAGGTCGATATTATAAAGCGAGTTTATGAGCACTTAGAAAGTAATTATTCCGCGGATGCTCAAAACATAGACTCCCTTGGCACACTAAAGAACATAGCAGAAAATGAATTCTCGATAAACTTCAACGATTTATTTGCTCGATTTACAGCTAAAAATATTCTATGGGATTATGAGGAACAATATTACCTATTAGCAACCCTTCAAGATCAGGGAGTATCCCAAAATGCACGCTATCTAGCTTCGCATACAACAGTGGATAATGCATGGCAGTATCCTTCAAAAACAGGAAGAGCCGGTTTACCTCATAATTGGGGAGCTGCTTATCTACACGTTAACTCAGAGACTATCGACTCATTAGAATTTAGTTTTTATCCTGAAACTAAAAATGAATATACACAATGGCAAGTAACATTAGTTACAACTTCCCCTGATAACCAATATCAATCATTTGATTTAAATCAAGATGGGACATTAACGGCTCAATTTATTGATTTAAAAAATATTAATGAATTTTGGCTGTCGGTTTCAGTGACCGGAAGTACCACCAATTATACAACAAGGCATAAATTTGCTTATCAGTTTGCTGAATTAGGAAAAAGCACAAAATATACTCCACCAATTGTTATTATTGATCCAGATATAGGCGAAGATACCAGTGGTGGTTCAATGGTTATTTTATCAATGCTATTAACTTTTTTAGTGATTTATCGTCAAAAGCTCGTATAGCACAAACGATAAGTCATATTAAAATTAACTAATGAAACTTATAAAGCGCCGTTAAAATAATATATGATATATAATATTCCTGCTGTTAACTTGTAAGCTCAATGGAAGTAAACAAGTGAATGACTTATTAAATGACTAAAACATTTTGAAAGATTTTAGAATTGCTGCCATTGATGTTAAACCTGCAATACATCAACTACGGTTGCATAATCAAACCATAGTGATTGAACCTTTAGCAATGAAAACATTAGTTTTTTTAGCTAAACATCAAGGTTCCGTAGTACAACGAGAAACCCTTTTAGCAGAGCTGTGGCAAGGGAAAGTAGTTTCAGATAACGCACTGAACCGAATTATAGGTCAATTGCGTAAATCAATGGGCGACAATGCTGCACAGCCTATATACATAAAGACCATCCCAAAAGCTGGTTATATGTTAATTGCTAATGTACAGGGTTTACTTGATAACAAAATACAGCAAAAAAGCTTAAAAAAGCCAACCTTATTTGGTTTATTAACACTGGTATTATTCGGCACTATATTTGGCTTTAGTAAAAATACGCCGTTGTTATGGGTAGTGGAAAATAATCACCAGCTTACTAGCATGCAAGGTTATGAAGAGCACTTGGCGTATACTCCTAATAACCAAGGGTTTTTATTTACCCATCAAGCTCCCAATGCAATTTATAATGACATTTACTTAAAATCGTTAACCTCTAGCAACCAACACCGAATAACCGACAATACATTAAGATATGATGAAATAACCTTTTCTAATAGTGGAGAACAGCTGGCATTTATCCAACATGATGGCTTCGATTGCTCGCTAAAAATTGGTAATATATCGTTAACACATTATCAACTTGATCAAGAAAAAGTGCTATTAGCTTGTCCTAATGGGAGTATTTTATTTCCCAATTGGTCATTCGATGATAGCAGTATCTACTATAGTCAATATGACGATCTTAGAGTTAACCGACGTATGTATAAAATTGATGTTAAGTCAAAAAAAATTACTGCTGTTTTTAATAATATCACCGTACCTGTTAATGATAGCCAACTAACAACTGACTCCACTGGCCAACGGTTCGCTTACCTTCGACGTATTGGCAGTAAACAACAAGTAAGACTCTATAATAGCCAAACCGAACAAGACAAATTAATTAAAGAGTTTGATAACCAAAAGATAGTTGAATTAGATTGGCATAAGCCAAACAGTTTACTGATTCGTAATAGTATTGGCATGTTTTCTTTATCGCTGGCTGGAGAAATGGTCGCGATTAACATTAACGGTAGCCAGCTAAAAAATGCTGAGCAAATATTCTCTAACTCACAAGGCCTTGTTGCCTATAGCCAATTCACCTATTTAACAAAGCTTAGTGAAGTTAATAACCCCTTAATGAATAACATAAGTAGCACAAAAGAAATTTCACCGTCTTCAAATAGTGACTACCTCGGTTATTACTCTCCCGATGGCAGCAGTGTAGTATTTAAATCCAATCGAGAATCTGAAGAGTCGCGACTTTGGCTGCTCGATGACCCCGCCAATAATAACGAGGCAACATTATTGCCAATTACTGACTATAACGGCCGTTGGTTTTTTTCATGGTCAGCTAACGGTAAACAAATAGTATACCTCAACCGAGATCGTCGCCTTACGCGTTATAATTTACTTAACGACACATCAACATTTTTAACCAAGAGCAATAAAGAAATTGATAGAGGTAAAATGAGTATAGATAGCGATAAACTCTACTTTATTGAGTTTATTGAGGGTGTTGGCCAGTTATTTGAACAGCAGTTAAATGGCACAACCAAAAAACAACTCACCACTAAAGGTTCCAATTACTTTCAAGAATCAAGCGATGGGCAATATTTATATTACAATAGCGCTTTTTCCAAAGGATTATGGCGAATAAACACCACAACTTATGCTCAGGAATTGGTTTGGGATAATTTCAGTCAAGCTAACTATAATACTTGGCAATTATTTGACCATGGCGTGTATTATAAAAGAACCACTACCGGTGACAGAGGCGTATATTATTATGACTTTTTAACAAAAAACCAAAATAATTTAATTGTTAGCAGCCACCTTTATTATTTTCATGTATCACCTGATGAACAAACAATACTGATCACCCAAGCCAAAGAAATGAGCGGTGATATCTCAATTGCCGAACTAGTTGAAGAGTACTAATCAAACGTTTGATGTAAACCCTCCTATCGACGTTTATCTATTATCAAGCACATAGTAAGGAGCGACTAGTTTTGCCCTTTTAGCTACTCGATTATATTGAGCTAGTTGACTAAGCGCTGTTTGCTCATTCGGCCGTGGCTGTTCTTGTTAATTATTAGCTCATCAATATAGTTTATTTAGGGTAATAATAATTATAGCTCTTAACTTTCACTTTCAATAAAAGATCTAACACATTGATTTAATTATCATCATAAAAACATCACCTTAATCTATCAGCCTTAATCTAGACATTCATCACGGAATCCATATAACGTAACAGCCCATTACGAGTGACACCGTTGTTTATTATAATGTTTATAGGGATACAAAAAATGAAAGATAAAATATGGGTTATTGCTTGGTTAATCATGGGGAGTTTAATTACTTCATGTGGGGGAGATTCTTCTGTCACTCCGCCACCACCTCCACCCACTACAAAAGAAATACCAGAGCCTGCTTTTGAGGGCAGCACTATCAGTTTTCCCGACTTGATTATTGATAGTGACCCGTCGACTTATGTTGCACTGGATTTCATAGGCATGTTCCCAAGGAGAATGTGGGATAGCCGGGTTGAAAGTTTTATAGAGGTTAGAGCTCATGTATTTACCGCTTCCTTTGATGATAATTTATCAGTAGAGCTGGCTGTTAATCCGGAATTTTCGAGTGAGGAAGCACGTTTATCAGGAGAAAAATACCTTCATGTATTTGGTCAAATTCCCTACGATTTAAGGCGTGTGGTTAACGTTGTTTGGTTAAACAAGGGAAACGAGCATTTTGTCGGTGGTTTTTCTGACATGCTTATTCATTCAGATAGAGCTGAACAATACATTGAACAAGGTATTTTAGCTGAAACCTTTATCCATGAAGCTGCTCATTCGCTTAGAGGTACTGCTCAAGATCCATGGTCTTTTGGGTGGTCGCAGGCAGTAACAGACGATTATCATTTCATTACCCCCTATGCTCAGGAGGTTCCTTCGGGTGAGGATATTCCTGAAAGCATCGTGCCTTATATTGCGCTTCGTTATAAACCTGACCGTATCAGCCAACAAGATTACGATACGATTATGGAAGCGATCCCTAACAGAATTGATGTTTTTGATAAGTTGGAACTTAATATTTATCCGATGATTGAATAAGTAAAATGAGTCAATAAAAGACATGTCTTAATTATTTCTGTGATAATGAAAACTTGTGTTTAAAGATGCTTGAAGATCAAAGAGGGGGCATTGATACAATGCCTATATATGAGTATTACGTAACGCCGTTAAACTGGGTACTGATCAATTTAATAAATGTAAATAATAGAACAATACCTATATTCAAAAGGAAAACATTCTAGGCGTCTTTTTGCAAGATAAGGGAAAATTTATTGCTGCCACTAAATACATGATGTTCGGTTTGTACCATTGCAATATTGTTATATACACCGTAAACAATTGGTGTAATGAAAAATAAAATAATAATAATGATTAATAAAAAAAATATCGTTTTATTTTGCGAATAGAGTAACTTAGTAACAATATCAGCTTTAAAATCATTTTCTTGAGTCGGGGATGAATGATGGTTTATCGGAAGAGGGTCTGAAGATTCACTTTCATTCGCCAAAAATGAAACCTGACAAATGAGCTTATAACCACGCTTAGGTAAAGACTGAATAAAGCTAGGGTCTTTATGATCATCATTAAATAGTTGCCTTAATTTACCGATAGATCGGCGAACAGCAGCATCAGATACGCAACGATTTTTCCAAACATTTTCATGTAACTCTGACATTGAAATATAACGATTTTCATTTTCGCAAAAATAGCTTAAAACTTCTAAAACCTTGGGCTCTAGTTTAACTGAATTACCATCTCGACTTAATGTCATTTCGTTCACATCTAATATATATCCACCAATCTCAATCACTTCTGTACCTGTTATTTACTCAAACCGACTACTTTATCGCTCGACAGGATAACATAACAAGCTGACATTAACTATTGTTTGAATTAGAGTCTTTACCAACTAACATACTGATAAATAAGATAGTTACGCTTTGGTTACGCATTGGTTCTTTATAAGTTTATGCTAGAACATTGCCTTTCATTACTAATCAGTTTACTTTCAGCTCACCGTTTTGAGGGAATAAATCAAATGCTCTTCAAAAGTTATCAATTCAGTTTTCGGTATAGTAAGTTGAAAAGCATGGATATATATTTCATTAAAATAATACTGTTTAATTTAGTGACGAAAAACTTTTACAGTTTTGTTTATTAACCCCTTTATCAAATAAAAAGTAAGTAAAATATGAAACTAAAGAAAAAACTTGTTTATCAGTGTCTGATGGGGTCATCAATGTTGATGTTGTTTGCTGGCTGGAACATGGGCTTTTCCAATTCACTACAATACATTGCCAGAGAAACCGTCACTATCGCTCAAGTTGAAGCTGGAGACTTTTCAATAAAAGTTGAAGGTTATGGTTCTCTCCAATCACTTAATAAACGGTTGATAACAGCGACGAGTTATTCGTTGGTGGATGAAATCAAGCTAAAAGCTGGTGCTATCGTCAATGCCGATACCGTGCTTATGACACTTAAAAATCCGGCGCTTGAGGCAGATCTACGTCAAGCACTAGCGAAATTGCAAAATAGTAAAACGTCAAAAAGACAGGTCATGCTAAGTCAGCAAAGAGAAATTCTTGATAATGAGTCAAATTTTTCAAAATTAGAAGCAGAAGCAGAAATCGCTTTATTACAAGTAGATGCCGAACGCACATTAGCTAAGTCTGGAATTGTTCCCGGTATCAAAGCCAAGCGAAATGAATTGAAAGCTAATCAACTGGTGAAACAAATTACTTTGGAGAAAATAAAACTAGAGAAAATTGCTGATGTGCATAGGGAGTCTTTATCAATTCAAGATGATTTAATTGCTCAGGCTCAAGAAGAGTTTGACGTTGCCAAGCAAATGGTTGAGCAATTGTCAGTTAAGGCTGGCATGGAAGGCGTTATCCAGCGAAGTTCGCTTGAATTAGGGCAAAGTGTTTCCCCCGGCACCGAATTAGCCTTGATCGGAAGTTTGTCTCCTTTGGTTGCTGAAATCAAAGTACCGCAATTACAAGCTCATATGGTAACCGCTGGTATGAAGGCTGAAATAAATACAGTCAATGGTCAAATATTAGGACAAGTTGTACGTGTTGATCCCGTTGTTAATGAAGGTGCGGTGCAAGTTGACATTCTACTAGATGAAGGGGAATACAAAGGTGTAAAGCCTATGCAGCTTGTTGATGCCACAATATTGGCACAAGTAGAAAAAGGTGTGCATTACGTAAGAGCGCCAACAGGTGTTAATGAAAATGGCACGGCCTGGCTATTCAGACTCAGTGATGATGATATTGCAACCCGTATTGAAGTGACATTTGGCAAGGCATCTGGCCAGCTTATTCAAGTGCTTTCTGGGCTCAAAGCAGGGGATAAAATTATAACCTCAAAATTAGAACTAGAAGATGAAACGACTCAAATTAAATTAGGTAGCTAATATGAAAAATCAAATATTAAAAATTTCAAACATAACAAAGTCGTTTAAATCAGGCGATCAAAACACTCAGGTGCTAAAAGGTATTAGCTTTTCTATTGAAGAAGGTGAATTTGTTTCTATTTCTGGTCCATCCGGCTGCGGGAAGTCAACCTTACTTAATATTATGGGAATATTAGATACACCCGACAGTGGTGATTATATGATTGATGGTTTGCAGGTCGCAACAATGAATGCAAGCCAGCGTGCAAAGGTACGTGGCGACAGAATTGGTTTTGTGTTTCAGTCTTTTAATCTAATAGATGAATTTACAGTTCTTGAAAACATCGCACTACCACTTAAGTATCGTGGCGATAGTGCTGATAAACGCCGCGAAAGAGCTCTAGAATGTTTAGCAAAAGTTGATTTGGTCGATAAAGCCGAATTATTCCCTAGTCAACTATCTGGTGGGCAGCAGCAACGTATTTCTATTGCCAGAGCTTTGGCTGGAAATTCTGGCATTATGTTGGTAGATGAACCTACCGGTAACCTAGATTCTAAAAATGGCGATGCCGTCATGGCATTATTACTAGAATTAAATAAGCAAGGCACAACGATTGTGCTAGTAACTCATGACCCTCGTTATGCAGATATGGCTCAACGTAATATACAGTTGCGAGATGGTCAAATAATATCAGATGGATATAAAACCAGCGATATCGAAGCACAAGTTGAGGTTGCCTAACCATGTTCACGAAAACAGCATTGGCTGCTTTTAAACGAGCTAAACAATATTATTTAACGACGGTATTTACCTTAGCTATTACCTTATCCATGGTGTTATCTGTATTTAGCCTAGTAGATTTAGTGTTTTTTGCTCCGTTACCTTATAACCAATCAGAAAATTTGTATGTATTGGAAGGGGGACTAAAAACTACACGTGGTTATTCTCCTTCTCAAACTAATATACATGTTACCAATTTCATTAGGGACAACAACGATGTCTTTACTGAATTTGCTAGTTACCTTAATTGGACGGGTTATAAACTTTATGACTTACTAGAGCAGCCTAATATTCGTGTGATGTTAGCGACCGAAAATTTATTTGACGTATTAGGCGTTGAAGCCGAATTAGGGCGGCTATTTAATAAAACAGAAACCGTCGGTAATAAACAGCCATCTGTGGTTTTAGGATATCGTACATGGCAAACCCATTATCAGGGTGATAAAGATATTATTGGTAAAAAGATTCAACTAAATCAGCGTCGCTTTACTGTTATAGGTATTGCGCCTGATAATTTAGTTATACCTTATAAAAGTAATATTAATGATGCGGTTTGGATCCCCCTCGATATGGATGAAGTATGGAGCGCCGAAGGTTGTGCTCGGTGTTATATGGGCGGGTTAAAGTCTATTGTTAGATTAAAAGAAGATCCACCTCTTGATCTTATTGCAGAGCAATTGAACTCGCTCGCCATGCAAGGGGCAAAGCTCCTTACACCTGACATGTTAAAAAGTTACACCATAACCACTTATATTACGCCTGTTCGCCAAGCTATTCAGGGCGATAGCGGTGATATTGTATTGATGCTATTGGTGGGTGTTAGCTTATTAATGGCTATTGCATTGATTAATTTGTCTAGCATGCAGTTGGCTAGAGCTGTGGCTAAAATAAAAACAGTAGCGATTAGTTTTGCTTTTGGCGCAAGTAGTAAGCAATTGTTAGTTGAGTCACTAAAACATAACCTTGTTGTTATTGGATTAGCGGTTGGCTTGGCGTTGCTTATTACCGGTTTTAGCTTTTCTTTGGTGCAAGACTTAGCCTCAGGTTCAATTTCGCGTTTGGACACATTAGGCATTAGCCTGAATACCGTACTATTTTCTTTATTGCTAACCGCGGGTATTGCTTTGCTATATTCTTACCTTGAATTAAAAGTCGTTAATGAACAAAACTTAATGACTAGCTTACAAAGCAGCGGTAAAGGAGTTGGTAAACAAATGAGTACTGGTGCCAGTCATTTGTTGATAGGCTTGCAAGTTACCTTCTCATTTATGGTGTTGGTAGCATCCAGTCATGTGGTGTTAGATACCTTATCTGAAGCTCTTCGTGATAAAGGTGTTGAAACGAAAGACAAGTGGTCATTGGTTGTTGACTATTCTCAAATTAAGGGGAAAACTGAAAGGGTAAATATTCATAAATCTGTATTTAGTCAACTCGAAAAACTCAATAGTGTTAAAGATGTCAAAGCTATATCAGAATCAAAATTTCCAAGTGCTCGTAATATTCAGCAAACATTTGATGCTAAAGGTAACTATCTGGGGTCATCGCTAAGGCCGAGAATAAATGCTGGTTATATTGCGGCATTAGGGTTAGAAATTATCGGTAGTGATTTCGGAGCAACAGATCATCAATTAGAAAATTATCCAGTGCTTATAAATCAGCGTTTGGCTGACAAGATATCAACTAATACGATGGAAGTTGTCGGCACTAAAATCAGCTTCGATAATAAAACCTTCTATACCGTGAAAGGTGTGGTTGAAAATACTTACTTCCCTGGTAGAAAGTCATTTGAATACCCAGAAGTTTATGTACCGGCTCACTATAAAGGGGAGAGAAAGTTTTCATTTTTGATAACGGCGACAAATAATGAACTTATTGAACAACAAATAAGAGAAGTATTAGTGAAGATTGATAGTCGTTTAGAAGTAGCTAGTTTTAGTTCGCTAGAATCCCAATTTTCTAAATTAAGCCAGAAAAACTTAAGTGCTGCGTGGATTGCTATTATTCTAGCATCAGTTTCTTTATTAATGGTTTGCATTGGTATTAACGGTATTGTCAATTATATGGTGCAAGTGCGACGTTATGATCTTGGCGTTAAGCTAGCGATGGGGGCTGACAATAAACGATTACTTAAAGATAGCCTTATGGAATTAATGCAACCTGTCGTTATGAGTCTTGTGTTCGCATTTTCATTGGGCTTCATGTTGCTTGGTTACAGCAAAATAGTACCCGAGATAACATTAGAGCCAAATTGGCTGATGATCTCGGCTATTTGGCTTGGTTTTGCTTTACTGTCGCTTTTAGTGAGCTTTATTCCAGTACGTCAAGTTTTAGCCAAGGATCCTATTAAAGCATTAAGAAATGAATAAGTAGAAAAAACGTCCTTTTGGTAATATCTAAAATATACTGTACATCCATATTTTAGATATTTACCTCTTCTTCATCGTAATGATAGAGCTAAGTTCAGACATTTCTCGCCTACAACTCTACTGCTCTCCAAAATTCAGCTAATAAAACAAGGTCATCCCGCTGCTGTGCAAACCAGCTCTGAAACTGACTTTTTACTAGAGCCAGTGCTTTACTGTGTCCAAAATGCTTTACCAAATATTGAACGATGAATTAGCCAACCATTCATCACCAGATTACGACGCAGAAAGCATTATTTTAAATTTTCGTGATCCTGATTATTCTAGTGATAGTGGTGGATTTTACCCCAACGAAATACGATTCATTAAGCATGTACTAGCAGGGAGAGTTCAATCGTTATTTGAATACATGACGGACTTTTCTTTTCAAGGTTACCCTTTTGCTGTGCTAACAAAAGAAATTGATGTTTGTTTTCGTACAAAGCTAGCTTATAACTTATATGGCGGTTGGTTAAGCAAAGCTGCCGGTGATGAACTGATGGCAATGTTTTGAGAAAACTTTATTTCATATATCGAAATGAACGCCTTTACGGTAACCATTAATTTTGACTAACCCTGTTATGAACAGGATAAGTAAATTGTTAATTTTAATGTTTAACGTGGTTAATTGCCTAGAGGCTTTGATTTAAAGGGCTTATATTAAAGAAGATGAGGTGGCTAAAGGGATTTGAACCCTCGCTTAATCTGAAACCGCGGAATCACTGGTGATTTCGATTAATGTAATGCATTAATAACTGTTGAAAGGGAACCATAAAGGAATGGGGTGGCTAAAGGGATTTGAACCCTCGACAACCGGAATCACAATCACGTTGTCGGTATAGGATTTAGTTGGATTTACGTGTATCAAGCTAGGTATTACGGGTGTTGTTAATGTCATAGTTGGGATTGAAATGTAATTTAGTAGCGTTGCAAACTCACAGAGTAGTAACAGAAAGTTTTTTATAACGATTAGAAGTGTTTTGATTGATCCATACGCTGATAAAGAAGACGAGCGACATCAATACCAGTTTCACTTATCAGATAAAATACATTATGTTTTCAACAGAAAACTTCTAGAGTTTTCATACAGTTCATCTCTTTGACGACCAAAATCTGGGTATTGTATTAAACATCAACTACCTTGTCCGGTATTTTAGTTTAGTTTCATGATTGTTTTTTACGATTGCTTTCACCTTGAATTTGGTAAATATCGCTGTGGTGGTGAACAAATTATTGAGCTCAAGATAAAGGTGAAACAGAGTTAATTAATAAAATACTGAAGCAGCTCATAATATTAACAGGCGTGTTGAGATAAAAATGGGTAAATATTCACGTAAATCCAAGGTGTCTAGTGTCAGAAAATTTACTGTATATCTTCGTCTAATCGTATCCTCATTAAATCAAACTTCAAACAAACTTCAATAAAATACAAAGTAAATTTCAATACTAATTTGTTTGAAATAGCTATGCTTCAGAAAATTAGTTCGCGACGAGCTAATACCCTGTTCGATGTATATTCAATACCTTTAAATGGTCAAACTATATTCGTAATCAGGTTTAGTGCAATTAGATAGAAATTGAAAAATAAATATCAATAAAATCATAACTATAAGAGAAAAAAATCAATGAAACTTAAAAACAAACTTATTTCTAACTTCACACTTACATTACTCATGACATTCTCTTTGGCGACTTCAGCTGTTGATTATAGTGAGTTTGCTACAATGCCTGGTAGCGCAAATGACGGGTTAAGTTTTGACCTTGAGGGTAACTTATTTGTTTCCCATATTAACGGTGATTTAAGTGGTTCAAAAATATATAAAGTAGCTGTTGGAGGCGAAATATCTATAGCAGTTTCAGATTTATCCGGACCACTGGGTACAGATTTTGACTCACAGGGTAATCTATATGTTGCTAACTATAACTCTGGCGTTATTACAAAAATCACACCTGGAGGCGAGCAAAGTAGATTCAGTAATTTAATTGATGTCAATGGTATCGTTATCAATGATCAAGATGAGCTATTTGTGACAAGTTATAATGCAAGTGTGGTTTATAAAGTTGCTCCAAGTGGTGAGTATGAAATTTGGCTACAAGGTAATGGTCTTAATGCACCGGTTGGTATTGCTTTAGATGAAAATGATAATATCTATGTGGGTAATTATGAAAATGGCAGAATATTTAAAATTGATAGTGCTAAAACTGTCACCGAGCTAGGTAGTTCACCCGATAGTTATGGCAACGCATATATAGCCTATGCTAACGGTATGGTTTATGCCACTGGTATAAACAGCAATAAAATTTATACAGTGCCTGTTGATGGCGGCGCTGTTGCAGAATTAGACGGCTCTGGCGCGGCTGGATTTAGTTTTCCAAATGATATTGTAGCTAATGAAGATGGAACTAAACTTTATGTGTCAAATTTCAATAATAACAAAATCATCGTTATAGAGAATCTTAATGAAGTATCTTCGACACCGACTCCGACACCAGCGCCGACACCAGCGCCAACACCAGAATCGAAAAAATCATCAAGTGGTGGAGCTATTGGTTATTCACTATTGTTGATTTTGTTCCGCGTATTTAGAAAGTCATCAAAAAAGTTATAATATACTTTCCCAGTAAAGGCCTTATTTAAATGGATAAGGTCTTTGTATTTGTAATTAGCTAAGCTAAAATTTTTAAGGACTCACTCCACACAAACAGAGGATCTTAATTAATGTATTGGCCAAACTAAGCTCAACAATTAATTCAAAAGTAACAGCCATTAAAGATCATAAACTTTATTATTCAAAACTTTTAATAACATTGATCTTATTATTCTGAACATTAGATACATAAAGTTTTTTCCGTCGTTACTGGCTGTAATTACCCGCATAAATACTATCACCCTCATCCAAAACAATACCTTCTGGACCTTTACCAATAGCTCCTTCTAAGTCATTAATAACAGTTGATACAGTATCGTCTACGGTTATTTTTCTAACTAAAGTTCCAGATAACCTGTGATACTAAAGTCACTAATATATGAGATATAAAGATTACCTTTTACATCAATTCTCAGCGCATCATTGTCACAGAGGGACGTCAGTATGAACGTTATAGCCTACGGCAAACGAGATCGCATAAAATGAAGTAGCAATAGTGATTAAGTATTTCCTGAAAAGAGTACATATTGATTGTATTTA
>JALJPB010000053.1 GCA_022969175.1 Colwellia sp.
ATTATTTACTTCAATCATTATTTATCTCCTTCGCTGCTTTGGTTCGCTAAATTAGTATTATTTAATGTATCAGTATCAGTATCAGTATCAGTTAAGATATTACCGCCATTTAAACTGGTCATAAACGTCTCAGTGGGCACATCTTTCAAACAACTTTCGTCTAATTCTTTTGGCGTTAACGTTGACAGAAATTCATTAATCATTAATACACCACAGTCACCCGTACTTGTTGCAACACCATGGGAAACATTATCTACCACAATGTGATGAGAGTTTGGCAGTGTTGCCGCTGGGAATTCACCATTGCTAGGTGGAGTTACCGGATCAAGTTCACCGGATAATATTAAGGTCGGAATATCGGCAGTTACCGCTTGGTAGAACTCTTCACTCGGTCGATACTTTGGCCAAATACCACAAGCTTTTTTAAAGCCGAATTGACTGTCATCAGCGCCAAAGTTATTGTCAGCATCTTTAGCTAACATTTGCTCAGTGATTCTTGGAAAGTCTTCATTACAGGTAATGTTAAATAATAAACCGGTATACACCATTTGCACACCATCGGTCATTGCAATTAATCCTGCTAATGGCATGTAGTTATTCAAATAAGCTTGATGGATTATCAAAGGAATTAAAGCGCGTGATGGCACAGCATAAAGTTGCTGAAAAATAGTGCCCAACATTTTGCTTTTACTGATAACAAATTCAGTATTAGTACCCAACCTAGGGTGAGGAATAGTAATTGATACCGGTTTATCCGCTAAACGTGCCATTAGCTGCTCAAACTCATCAGCTAAATTAGGATAAGCGGCATGGCAAACTTCTTCTTGTTTACAGTGCTCAAGTACCAGGTTGAAAGATTGAGCTGAGCTTTGACCGAATAAACCAATAGGTACTTCGATGGGGCCAACACTGTCAAGCACTACACTACGTAATGATTCAGGGAACATGCGCATGTAAACTAAACCTGCACGAGTGCCATAAGAGCCACCATAAATGTTAATTTGCTCGTGACCTAATGCTTGACGAACGGCATCAAAATCGCGGATGGCGTTTTCAGAATTATATTGACTTAAATCACCAGAAAACTCAGCAATACAGTCTTTAATGTCTTGCTCAGAAAAATCTTCAGGGATCATTTTATAAACATTTTGATCAACTGAGATTTCCTTGCACTCTAAAGCATGAGATTTACCCGTGCCACGTTGATCCACTAAAATAATATCTCGAGTTTTTCTAATTTCGCTAAAAGCCATTCGCAAACCAGCCGCTAACTCAACCGCAGCTTGCCCTGGTCCGCCAGCTAAAAACATTAATGGGGTTTTATTATCGCTGTTATCAATGGCAGGTAAAATAGCAAAGTTAATGGAGATTTGCTCGCCATCTTCAAGGCTATAGTTTTCTGGTACTTGTAACTTGCCGCATTTAACTTGTTCTTTTATCCCGTCAAGATGACAGTCTTTAACCGTTAATTTGCTTTCTTGTTTAGTGTCAGATTCAGCATTGTTTGCTATTGTTACATTGCTAGTAGAGAGCATACTCACCACTAATAATTGTTGTAAAAATGTATTCATTAAACCTTCCTTATTTATTTCTCCTTTACTTAGTCTTTAGGTTTACAGATTTATTACAAAATTAATTAAATATATTTTTTATAACGCTTCAAACATATCGAGAAGGATGAGGATTTCGCCTGATCCTTCTCTATTAGATATGAAATTCATCAATATTTATTGATAATTATATTTTACTGATAACGTTACTTATCACTTTTTACCGTCAAAATATTCTTTAGCAAAAGCATATGCACCTTTACCTATTTTTTCACCAATTAAGCGGCCGGGTATATCATCGGCGGGCGGATGAATACCGCCCCAAATGCGTGATAGACTGCATTGGTCAGAGGCATCCCGATAGGTTGCCCATTCCAGTACCATATCGACACTTGGTCCGTCTTCAAAAACAAGAAACTCATTTTTAGTGACATTAAAACCACTCATTCCACCAGGGAAATAGGCTGAACCCGTTAATAAAGTTAGCATTTCAGCTGCTGCACGAGAATAAGTAGAGTGGCCAGATACATAGCCGGCAAATGGTGGTGTTACAAATGATGGTCGTTGATATGGCCACCAATTTTCCGCCAATATCCAATCAACGCCAGCAACATCTATCATTTCGTTATCAATGTAATCAGGACCTTTCCAAGCAAAAAGTTTTATTTTACCTACATGCTCATCACTCTCCCCTGCTAATGGGTCACCAACTTCAACTAATTCGATTAAATTAGTTTCAAGTTTTAAGCCCATGGCATGATAATTAGCTTTATTGATATCACTACGTTGACCTAAGTCTGCCATCGCGCGGATTGAAGATACAGGGCGAATATAGTCATACCAACCTTTAATCCCCCATGCTGCAATCGCAGAGTCATGCATAGTTCCGCCTAAAGCAAAATAACTTTTTACATCCCATTCTAATTCGCCGACCTCTTCTCCCTTGCCTTCAAATTTTCGTTCAAATTGTTCATGGTCAAATACTTCATTCATTAATACAAACCAATGCCCGGGAGGGGTTTCTGAGTCTGGACCATCGGCCCAAAACTCTGCTAATACCCGTGCATAATCCCCACGCGGTACTAATTGTTCGTCATAAGGATTACCGGTGATAGGATTGATGTCGTAACCTGTGCCAATGTCACCGCCATCGGCAACATTATAAAAATGTTTATAATCGGAAAAATTACGAGGCATATCATCAATATCAATATTACCTTGGCTTTTTGGTGATATATCAATCATCACACCATCACTTGGATCAAGATGCGACGACCACTTACTCACTAAAGAAAAGTTCCATTCGTATTCCTCTGCTAAATCGCCTTCGATAGTTGGTGGCATTCCAGGATCGTGATAAACAATATAAGTATCGCCATCACGCATAAAGCTAGTTTTATCTGAATCGTTCATAGCAAAAGGAGCAACTTCGCCCCATTCGGCGCCTAAAAATTCAATAGCCCCTGTCACTGGGTTACCCGATTGATCAATATAGGTACCTAAATTAAGTGACTGCCAGCGGTTTAGATCGGTAATATTAGGATTTCCTGCTAACTCAGGATCAAGTGGTAAGTTGGCTACTTGATAATAAGCATTACCATGAAGGATATCTTCTTTTGAACCATCAACCGCTCCAAAAGCTAAATAACATTCGGCAATATAATTCCCTAAAGCTGCGGCGCTACCAGATGAATAATCAGTAGAAGTATCACTGATGTCATAGCCTAAGCTGATCATTAAGGCATCAGCTTTGGCAAAAGTATCATCTTTATCTGGGGATAAGGTAAAGCGAGTATTAATTAATTTATAAGCAGCATAACTAATGGCCTCTTCGCGAGAATTTTGAATACTTTGAGCGCTGTTGTCATTTGAATTAATGCCATCGAAGCTACATTCTGATCCTGACAGGGTATTTCCTAATAAATAAGTTGATGAGTCACTGGTAAAAGCAGTCCATGCATCATACATAGCAGAAGATACGTGGAACAAGTTACGAGAATGAACTGTTGGACGAGCAAAGTCATTACGAATGGCTGTTAATAGTATTTCATTCCACTGACGAGCAACCGAAGGGTTCTTCTCAATAAATGTTTCTGAGAGGTTATCTGAGTCTGAACCACAAGCAGTTAACAGTAAACTTCCAATAAGACTTATTATTACTAATGATTGGTTCTTTGTTTTTTTTATGTTCATTATTTTACCAATTGAATAGGTTTGACGAATGTTATTTTAATAAATAAGTTCGTTATGAATGAAAATCCATTTAAAGAAAGCACTGCCATATATGGTGATATTATCTACCTGGACAGCTACTTTTTTAACTTTCAAGTCGTGGTGATTATGTTTGTGTAAAAATCATCAGCATGTTCGATATTTAATCGACATTCTGATATTTTTTCTTTTTATCGCCAACTGTAGTATATTATATACAATAGTCGCTATTGTATATATTAACCTACAATCTATTCCTTTTAGCTGACCAATCACGAAAATTATCATTTACTTATTTCAGCGGTTTATGATGTATTTATTGTATTAAAATAGGGTTTACTGTTATGAATTCAAAGATTTTTCATGGTTTTTTTAAAGCCCCTTTTATAAGTATTTTTACCCTTTCACTATTATCATCTTGTGGTGGGGGAGACGTTAATGACAAGACTTCTATTCAACCAGAACCTATAACAACAAATAATCCAGAGCCTGAAGCAAAAGAAGAACTAGTGACTAAACTGAGCTTTAGAAAAAGAACAATCGAATTAGGCTTAAGTCATCAGTGGGATCTTATTGATTTACCCGAACTTACTGGCTTAGACTACAGTTTATATAACTCGATAGGAGGTATTGCCCTTGGTGATTATGATCAAGATGGCGATATTGATATTTATTTAACGGCAGGTAATAAATCAGCCAGTAAGTTATTCCAAAAGCAAGCTGATGGCAGCTATATTGATGTCGCAATAGATGCAGGGGTACAGTTGCAGGGTTTTTATAGTGGTCCAAGTTTTGCCGATATTGATAATGATGGCGATTTAGATTTATTTGTTGGCGGTATAGGCGTTGGCATTGGGGGCACCCGTAGTAAGCTATTTATCAACGATGGCAATGGTCATTTTGTTGAAGGTCAAGCACCAACCATTAGTAAAGAATATACGGTATCTTCTTCCTTTAGTGACTTTAATAATGATGGCTTTATTGATTTAGCAATCAGCCATTATGCTTCAAGTCTTGGTGGTGATAGTGAGCATTTATGGGTAAATATTGATGGCGTAAACTTCGAATCTATCAGTAGTCGAAACGGCTTAGCTCAATCAATATTGAATAACACGGACAACGTCTTCTCTCTAGATCTTACTTTTACTCCTAGTTTTGGTGATATCAATAATAACGGTGTAATTGATCTGTTGATGCTCAGTGACTTTGGCACTACCTCTTTATTATTAAGCACGGGTGATACTAGTTTCATTGATTTTAATGAACATACTGACAAGCTAAACCTTAAAACTGATGATGTTCATGGTATGGGTGGAACTCTGGCGGATATAGATAATGACGGTGATTTAGATATATTCATCACTAGTATTCTTGAAGTAAATGCTAAAAGTGGCATATTACATTATTCTGGTAATAAATTATTAATCAATAATAATGATGGCACCTTTGTCGACCAATCTTATACAAGCGGTATATTAAATGGGGGTTGGGGCTGGGCTAGCTGTATTGTCGATTTTGATAATGATGGCTTACTCGATATTATAAATACCAACGGCTGGAATATTGAGTCGGGAGTAACCTTAGAATATGAATCTCATGTCAATGATACCACCAGCTTATTCAAAAATATGGGAGACAATAAATTTATCCGATTAACTGATACTGTCGGAATTACTGATACTGGCCAAGGACGCTCAATGGTATGCTTTGATCATGATAATGATGGTGATATTGATATTCTTATCTCAAATAATGATGTCGGTGATAACAGCTTAATTTTTTATGAAAATGTTAGTACTAGTGGTAATTTTTTAAAAATAGATTTACGTATAAAAGGCAAAAACACTTACGCATTAGGCGCGAGAGTCTACCTGACGGTAATCAATGATAAAGGCGAATATACACAGCAAATGCGCGAGGTAAATATCAATAGTAACTTTACCTCGCAAACACCATCACAACTGCACTTTGGGGTAAACCGCGCTGATAATATTGCTGAAGTCAAAATTGTTTGGCCTAATGGTGATATTGAACTATTAACAGATGTCGCGGTTAATCAATCTTTGATTATTGAAAAATAGCCACTATGTTTCAATAAAGGTTGTTAGTTGGAATATAGTTAACCATAACTCGGTGTAATAGTTCTACCAAAATTCTAGCACCAGCATTTTGGCGACTGGTGTAATACAATGATTTACAAGGATGGTAAAGCATCAACTTTTGCTCTGGAAAACCTTGTGGGCTCGTTTTATGCAAAGTTCATAAGCAGAGCATCTGACATACATAGTGAGAATGTAGAATAACCAATTTGATGCTTTTTCAATTAGGTCGTCTTTTACTTCATTTCTTTATCAAAGAAGCCACTGGCCCTTTTAATATTTCCCGCTGCATCAACACGATTGTTATCCTTTGCAAGCTGCAATTAACTCTGAACGCTGATCGAGTGATAAAACATGCTCTAAGTATTTAACCGCTAACTTATCTTTGCAATTATAAAGTTACTTGGTGTAATGCCTATTGATATTACTGGTTCTGTGGTGCTGTTGTGTTGTTGTGTTGTGTTGTGTTGTGAGTGATTATCCTTACCCTTCTTATATGAAGGCCATCTGTACTTTATAACCGTTATTTTTGAGTCATTTTCACAGTTTATACCACTTCCATTAAGTTTGTGATCTTGTTGTGCGAAGGAAAAATAAATCAAGTTCACAGGTTTAACGTTCCAGACTAAACCTAAGCGACTACATCCATGTAGTCGAGGCGCTCGATTGAGCAATAGCTGGCTATTGGGATTGAAAGCAACGCAGCCTTGGAGTATTTTAACTAGCACAAGTGATTAGGGCAGGAAGCCCGTAAGTAGAATAATGCAGGAGCAATTATCGAGCAGTAATTTAATGGAATTGGTATTAATTTGATAGACCAGTTACCCCTTATTAAAAGCTCCGGTACTCATAGATCAAATCAACACTTACCCACCACAATACAGTACAAGTTATCATTAGTTGTCACCCTCTTCTAATACCTTCTTTGCGTTGGTTTTCAGCTTCGATAGGCAAAAAAAAACCGCTCAGATGAGCGGCTTTTCAAGTTTAACTAGTCCTACAATTTAATTAAAAATCATAACGCATAGTTAGTTTCACATAACGTGGTGTTTGGAAGTCATTCGCATAACCAAATCTAGGGTTATTGGTACCACTGTCAAACTCAGAGTTCTCATCTACACCTTCTTCACCGTCAAAGTTAAAGACATTAAATACATTTACTCTGAAAGTTAATAAACCGGCGTCATCCATATCGACAAAATAAGTTAGGTTTAAATCAAGATTGTATACCCACTCAGTAGTGCCTAAGCTACCACGCTGAGCAGCAACACCATCATTATAAAATGATGCTGCACCGTACCAAGTACTACCGTAACATTCGCCATCAATTTCAATAGCTGTTGGACAATAACCTTGATCTAGAGGATGAACACCAAAGGCACTCTTAGGCTTACCAGATTTAGCCCAGAAGTTATAACCCATGCTAAATTCTTCACTTATCGTATAAATACCGTAAGATTTAATGTTATGGCGTCTATCGTTAGGTAAGTTACCGTAACCATTGTCCATTAATTCTGGGTAATCAAACGATGTTGTCCAACCTGGATCGGCCTGTCCGTTGTCTGAGCGCACTAAACCTTCAGTATTACCGTAAGAGTGTGACCAAGTATATGAACCAGCAATAAAGAAGTCTTCATTGATATAGCCTGACAAGCTAAATTCTGCCGCATAATATTGACGTTTAGCATCAGGGAAACCTAACAAGTCAGAAGCAACAGTAACTGATTCTTTTATACCATCACCGTCAACATCATAGTCCATAGTCACGTCGCGACCAGGGTTTGTTAGTGTTGGGAACCAACCAGAAACAAAATAGTCTTCCATGTTTGGATCATTAGCATAGTTTTCTTGGATCCAAGCATTCATACCGTAGTTAAACGAAACATCTTCAATAGATTGTTTTAATTCACGAGAAATTAAGCGAATACCTGCCGCCCAATCGTCGTTAATTTGTTGCTCGTAACCTAGAACAAGCTCATCAGAATACATAGAACCCGCTTGGTTATTAAACAATTGGTCTGCATCAGGAACTTCGCCAGTAGCAACTGGATTATAGCCGATTTGTTCGCCTAACTGCGGAGAACCGTCAGCATTAACACCGTCTAACTCATAAAAGTAATGAAGATCGTATGCAGCAGATGCCATACGAAGGTTAGTATTAGGCGATACCGGTTGGAAGTAACGACCATATGAACCGTACACTTTACTCTCGCCATCACCTAAAAGGTCATAAGAGAAACCTACACGAGGCGCTACTTGATTAGTTAAATCAACGTATTTATCACCTGAGCCGGTAGTATTGCTAAAGTTACTAACACGTACACCTAAGTTTAGAGACAAATCATCGGTAGCCTGCCAAGTATCAGTAATGTAAAACGCATCTGATACGTTTTGAGTTTCACTTTCTTTGCCCCATACACGTAAATCAGCATAGTCTTGACCTGCTACCACAGGTAAACCTTCAGCATTATCATCAGCAGCTGTTTTGTAGGTATACCAACCTTCACCATGTGGAGTTGAATAATCAGCAATATCTAGAGTTTCATGATCATAACCAAAACGGAATGTATGGTCGCCAAGAGTGTAATCAAAATCGATACGATAAACGGTACGTACATCTTTAGTCGATGCAGTGCTAAAACCAACCCAGTCGCCTAACGGTATCGTAAAACCACTACGAGTATCGGTATAAGTAGATTGGTCTGGCGTTCCTGATGGAACACCGGTTTCATCTGTTACAGAGCCGTACATCGCTGACATAGAAAGATCTTCAGTAAGGTAGCCAGTATACTGAACATTCCAAACTAAACCGCCTTTTGTGAATTCACTAACACCTGGAGCAGAACTTGGATCATATTCACCATCAGTTTTACGCCAGCTCTTATTAGTAAATGTAGTGGTGTTATCAAACGCCATGGCACTGATTGAGTGATCTTCATTGATTTCCCAATCTAGCTGAGTAAACCACATATCACGTTCAGATTCGCCTTCATTGTAACTAGTATCACCGTCACCAGTGCCCTTTGTACGGGTTGGGTTATATAAACCGTAGAAGAATAAGGTATCTTCGATAATGGCGCCACTTGCCCATAAGTTTACTTCGGTTTCGTCAAAGCCGTTTGCATCATCTTTAACTAATACCAGATCGTTATTATAATATGGAGCAGGTTCGCGTAACGAGTCGGGTTCAACTACTACTTTGCCGCCAAATGTCCAATCATTATCACCAGACTTTGCTGCTAAGTTGACTACACCACCAATAAAGCGGCCATACTCAGGAGAGACACCACCAGTAATAACTTCAGTTTGTTGAATTGCTTCCCATGGTAATTCAATATCGCCCATACCTTTACGTACATCGGTGATATTCAATCCGTTAAGCATGTAACCATTTTCGGCTACCGATGAACCACCGATGGCGACACCGCCAAAAGCGCTATCACCACTTACAACACCCGGCGCTAACATCGCAATTGCTGCTGAATTAAGCTCTACCGGTAATAATCTTAAACGCTCTGTAGAAATAACTTGAGATGTTTGAGTTGTCGAAGTATCGATTACGCTCATTCTTGCGCCAGTTACTTCGATAGTCTCAATTGAACCTTCAGCAATTAGTGTCGCGTCAAATACTAAGCCGCCAACACTTATTTCTACGTGTTGTTCACTTACTGTATCAAAACCATCTTTAGTTACGGTTACTGTGTATTTACCAATTGGTAGACCTTTTAATGAAAAGCTACCATTGTCTTTGGTATGTACTTTACGAACAATACCTTTACCTTCATGTTTTAGAGTAACGGTTACGTTGCTCATGTCTTGGCCTTGTGTTGTTTCAACATGACCTTTTAACGTACCTTTACCATCTGTTGCCGCTAAAGCCGCAGGCATTGAAAGCATTAACGCTGTACCTACAGCAAGCGCTGCTAGTGTTTTTTGTGGTTTAAAACCACGCATAATATTCTTTGACATTGTATTTACCCTTGAATTTCTTTGTTTTGTTTTATCTTATAGTTTTAATTTTTTGAGCAGGCGATCCGTTGCGGCTCATACATACTGTATACAATATATATCGCTCAAGTATATTTAACACTTTTCAAACAATCAACTACTTTTTGAAACAATTGTATTACAAAATGTTATATCCCAGTTTAATGGGGCCTAGAGCGAATTTGAATTATGTAAATGGAGGTTTCAAACAATATTCATAACAATTTCTAACTCTTTCAGATTAAAATAAATCTTGTTGTTTAAGAAATGCCTTTATTTAAATCCTCAAATAAGTACCGTATTTAACGAACTGGTAGACATGTTAATAAAAATTGAAATAATCATTCCAAATCAGTAAAATACGCGATATGGTTTACCTATAAGTTTTTACCTAAGCATTTAAGGAAGTATTATGGAAATTAACCAATGGGTAGACGAACTGTTTGAAGTATTTGATGAAGATAAAGACGGTGTAATTAACCGTAGTGAGTTTGTAGAACTGATTGACGTACTGTTACAAGATAAAGGCATACGCATGTGTGAAACTATCTTTAATCGCTTCGACAAAAATCATGATAACTCTATCTCACGAGATGAATTAAAAGAAATGGTCATCGAACTCGCCTTATAACTCATCAATAGTAGAGCGCTCAATTATTGAGTGCTCTCGTGCAATTATGTTCATTTTTCTACACTCTCTTCTTTTTAGCCGTTAACTTATCAAAAAATATATTAAAAGTACCTTTCCAGCCTACTGGTCAAACCTCTATCTTTGAATTTTCATCTCTGATACAATTACAGCGTACACGTGTACGCTGTAATTTAAAGAGATTCTATGACTACCCTTAATAAATATAGTAATGCTGAGGAATTAGCCAATACCATTAGCCATGCCTTAGGTGTTGTTTTGAGCATCATCGCTTTGACAGTTTTATTAATTACTTCGATTGATGAAGGTAATCCATTAACAATTGTCAGTTATGCAATTTACGGCACCAGCTTGGTTTTGCTTTTTCTTGCCTCAACCCTTTACCATGGCAGCCGAAATGAAAAATTTAAACAAACGTTCAAATTACTTGATCACTGTGCGATATATATTTTAATCGCCGGCTCCTATACCCCACTGATGTTAATTCCTCTAAAAGGCCCATTAGGTTATGGCATGTTAACCTTGATTTGGTTGATTGCGGTGGCGGGCATTATTTTTAAAGTTAAGTTTGGCCATAAACATAAAAAGTTATCATTAATGACCTATTTAGGTATGGGCTTTATCTCTCTGGCAATAATAAACCAGCTGTATCTAAGCTTATCAACTCAAGCTTTAATTTTATTAGGTGCTGGCGGATTAATTTATACTTTAGGTGTTATTTTTTATGTACAAAAAAGGATTCCATTTAACCATGCCATTTGGCATTTATTTGTTTTAGCAGGTGCAGCATGTCACTTTTTTATGATGTGGCTATATTTGTAATTAACATTAATTGACAACGAAACTCACGATAAAAACACAATAAAGCCAACTCGAAAGTTGGCTTTGCTTACATTTTACCGTTTAGATTTTAAGCTTGTTAAGGTTTCATATTTGCCTTTAGTGCTTTTTAAAAACAACAATTTTGTCGACAAACAGAGTTATCTTTAAGTGATAATCTTCACTTTATTGATGCGCATTGCCAAAACTTCTTATCACAATAGGTTTAATCTCAGTACAAGCATAATAATATGTTCATTAATTATGCGTGAGCCGTAACAAACAAGGTAAAGTTCAATTGTTGCTCTTTTGATATTTCCGATAATTTATCAATGTGTTGCTGTTCAATGACCGTTCCTTTTGTTAATAAAGAATTACCTAGTTCATTGACAATATTTTGTGTTAAAACATCGCCTATCGATAATTCTGATAAGTTAACTTGATATTCTATAATTCCTTCAACAGGTTTAGTTCTGTGCTCTAACATTTGAAAGTATAATGTAACAATATTAGGATCAAAAACTTTACCTGATAACTCTCTCACTCTTTCTTTTGATTCTATTACTGATAAAGCTAAAGATGAGTGTCGACCTAATATTAAGTTATCAAATAACACCACCACTGACAAAATTCTTGAACCTAATGGGATATTATCCTCAGCTAAATTCTCTGGTTTACCTGCGCCATTGAAGTATTCAGGTATGTGTCTAACAATGTTAGCAACAAAGGATAACTCATCAATTTTAGATAAAAACACAGCTCCAGCATCATAGAAGGTGTTATAAAGAGTTTTATCTTGATGAATCAAGGATTCTACAGGTTGCTGTAAAATTGATTGCGGAATACTTAACTTTCCAGCTTCATACAACAAGCCGGCAATATATATTTGAAAAACAGATAATTTATCTTCGCCTAATTGTTCAGCTAACAGCCTAGCATGGGAGGCAACTCTAAAATTATGCCGAGTCGTTTCTTGGTTATGTAATGCTATTGATTCTGCGTAAATCTCTACAAATGTCGAAAATGTTTTTTTCAATCTGGTGAAATTTTTTGCACCTTTAGAAGAAATTAATAGCAACTTTTTTTGTGTTTTATTAATCTCGAGCTCTAATGAACTATTAAGTAATGAGAGCTCAGCATTCTTTTGAATATTCTTTTTAAGTAAAACCTTGGTTTTTCTTTCACTCAAGTATATTTCATAAGCGGATTTGAGTTCTGCAACCAACTCATCATTATTCCACGGTTTTGCGAAATAATGCGTTATATTGCCATCATTAACAGCAGCTACGGTTAAGTCTATATCGGCATGACCTGTCAGTAAAAATCTTTTTGATTGAATATTTTCTTGGCATATGTTGGTTAAAAATGTAGCTCCATCCATTTCAGGCATTCGCATATCAGAAATGACAAGTGGGACAGGATTATTCTTGTAAAATTCTAGCGCTTTTATAGGGTCTGAAAATAAATGTAACTCAAACTCCTTTCTCAATACACGATGTAAAGCGTTTAGTACTTCCTTTTCATCATCAACGATCAGTAACGAGGGTTTTGTCATTATTTCAATCCATTTGCATCGCTTATTATTTATACGTCGTTTTAGCTGTTGCACGATATATAAATTTCAGTGCTAAAAACATTATAGTGAATTTCAAATAATGACAAGGGTATACAAAAAATAGTTTGGTATTAAACATCCTTGTTTAAGCTATTTACCAACACAGACCATGGTAATATTCACTTCGGCTTTCATTTTCACTAAGATGAACCACATCAATAATATGTTTATTTGCTAACGTTTCTTTAACTAAGTTTTTTGTGTATTCCTCTTTATGGGTTATCACCAAGGCATGATTATTATCAACCAACTCGTCAATTGAATTACATTTAGCTTTTAAGAGCTTACGATTGATATCATCATCAACATCTAAACATTGTCCTTCTTGAATATAGGGGTCATAAAACTGAACTTGATACCCTTGCTTTAATAAGCGTTTTAACAACTCAATACTAGGGCTTTCTCGTAAATCATCAGTTTCAGATTTAAAGGTAATACCTACAATACCGACCTTAGAAACAGCCAGTTGATTGATCATTTCAACAGTATGAGTAATATGGCACTGGTTTGATTTATTTATTTTCCCAATAATTGGCAAAGCCACATTCAATTGTTCGGCCATATAAACAATACTTCGAGTATCTTTAGGTAAACATGAACCACCAAAAGCAAATCCTGGTTTTAAGTAATTGGGGGAAATATTTAACTTATGATCCTGTAAAAATATATTCATGACTTCATGACTATCAACAGCCATTGCTTTACAAATTCGGCCGACTTCATTGCCAAATGACACCTTTAAGGCATGCCAAGTATTATCAATATATTTAACAAACTCTGCGGCTTCAAGTGAAGTATGGATAACATCCCCTTCAACGTTGTTATAAAGTTTAGCGGCTAATTCAGCACTTTTTTTATCTATCGCACCTATAACTGTCTTAGGTGGATGGTAAAAATCATCAACGGCTGTACTTTCCCTTAAAAACTCAGGGTTAAAACATACGCCAAAATCAATACCACACTTTTTATTTGAATAACTCTCAAGAATAGGGATCATTATGTCTTTGGTTGTTGTTGGAGGAACCGTACTTCTAAAGACAAATAAGTGATATTGATTCTTTTGAGATAAAGCAGCTGCCATTTGTTGAGTTGCACTTTTAAGAAAATCTAAATTACAACTACCATCTTTATTGCTTGGTGTGCCAACCGAAATCAATGTTACATCTGAAGACATAATAGCTTCATTAATGTCATTAGTAGCATCTAATTGCTGTAACTGATGTGCTTTAGATAACAATAGTCCTAAGTCTTTTTCGACAATAGGTGACTTACCCGCACGAATAGCGTTGACTTTACTTATATCCTGATCAACACCAATAACGGTATGCCCTAAGGAAGTAAAACAAGCACAAGACACTGCACCTACATAACCTAAACCAATAATGCTCAAATTTAATGTTTCGTTTTTTGCTAAGTTAATACTTTCGCTAACTTGCTCAAACTGATCTTCATAAACTTGGTATCTGTCATGCTCAAATAATGAAGGTTCAAGGCTAAAGCTTTGTACAGACTGACTAGGTACATCAAATGGTATCGACTTGAATGAATAGGGTGCAAATTTAAACATAACGGCCTCTCTTATACGACTTGAAAGATAAATTGATATGACTAAAAAGTATTTATTATTAAGTTAAGAGCACAAACCACACCAACAAACAGATAACTAAATAAAATACTTAATTATCTGAAAGTTACAAAAAAACACCGAATAAATCTTTCTTGATATTAGACTGAAATCACTCTTTACTCGCAACTTGATTTGCAAAATGCAATTATCAAAATATCTTCAGGTCCTGCCAAAAGAACTCACAGTTTTAATATCTACTTATCAGGTGGTTAACAAGAAGTAGATAGACGGTATCTATTTTGCTTTATATTAGGGCGTGACTATTGGTTTCGTTAACTAGTCATTTACTCAAACAAACAAGAAAGAGTTATTTATGGCTATATTTTTAACTAGAAAATCAAAAACACTAAAAACATTGCATTAATTGGCTTCGCTAAAAATGTCCCTTTAAAAAATAAAATTTTAGCTTTTTGTACTGGATTTTACTTATCATGTTTGGGTTATATCTTGCACGCAGGTAATATAAAAGGCACATTTTATTTCGCCTTTATTGGCCATAGGTTAGCCTTTGGCAAAGGAGTTGCCGTTGTAGAAATTAAAGATTACAACGTCAAATGCTCACATATCAAACAGACCATTATCGATGATAAAAACATCAAACACTTATCAATTGCACAAACCTGTCAAGGTGCGATAGTCATCGGTGGCGGGAAACATTCCATTCACTTGATAAATTGCCTACTTAACAGTAATAAACCGGTTGTCGCAATAAAACATACTCACGGTATTGTTGCTAATGATCTACCCAAAGGCTGTGAGGTAAAATCAAACCTGCTTACTGCAATACTTTGGCTACACCATAAAATAGAAAATAGAAAATAGAAAATATTAACGCTAATAATAG
This sequence comes from Colwellia sp., assembly GCA_022969175.1. Taxonomy (GTDB): domain Bacteria; phylum Pseudomonadota; class Gammaproteobacteria; order Enterobacterales; family Alteromonadaceae; genus JALJPB01. The sequence goes on from JALJPB010000053.1 coordinate 15,402, forward strand.
TTAAGAGCCATAAAAGCAGCCTCTACCTTTCTGCATTGCAAAATGCGATTAACAGAATATTCATTAAACAATAGACAACTAGCCTTTTGATAACAAAGTACTTTTTATAACGGTACATAAATTGCTCACCTATACTATTGGAGAGTGTTTATGAAGATTGTTAGAGAGAAGCCATGTCAACGTCGGCATCATAGATTAACCGCACCACTATTTGTCAGTATTGATAGTTGTGAGCCTTTACTTGCTGAAAACTGGAGTTTAGGTGGTTTATGTATTTCTGGCTTCGATAGTAGAATAATCAACCTAGATACTCAGTTTCCTCTTACCCTAGAAATTCCATTTCAAGGTTACAACATTTCATTTAATGTTCAGGCGAATGTCATTCGAATAGAAGAGTCTTCGCAATCAATTTATTTAGAGTTCTTTGAACTCTCTGAGCGCTCAATAGATTTAATGAATCATTTCGCTGAAGACTTAATTAGAGGGAAAATGGCGACAATTGACGACATGATTTGTCGAATTGATGTACCCGTAACGCCGATATCAACAGAGCCAACACCTAACCCAGCAGGCGACATACCGATCCGCAGATTACCGATAAAAACAATCGTTATGTCTAGTTTATATATTTCACTAGGAGTTTTTGTTTTTGGCTATCTAGCGGTTATTGCTTATAGCAGTTTTTTTAAAATGGAAATTTCCTCCTCGGTTTTATCATCAAAAATTCAAACGATTATAATGCCAGTTGAAGGTATTATAAAACCAATAAACTACCAATTGGGTAGCATAGTTAATGAAGGAGAGGAAATATTTAGCATAGAAAGTAGTGAACTAATTCGTAAAATAAACAGCAGGAAGTCCAGAGTACAAGCAGCTGAAAATAAATTGACAGAGGCTAAAGAAATTTACCGTATTGAACAAGAAAGAATGAAACTTTATCAATTAGTTAACACCACAGATGCAAAAATTTTAAAAGCTCAACTTGCCGGAAAAAAGGAAGAGTTAGCCTCAGCAGATCAAAACTACATAAGACTTGAAAGATTAAGTAATTTGAGTTCAATCAGTACCAAGCAACTTGATGATGCTAAGCAACTTCAAAATAAAGTGTTTTACCAACTAAATGAAATAGAAGCAAAGTATATTCAAGCAACAGCAATGGAAGCAGTATCAGATCGCCGTCATTATAACCATAAAGAATTTGGTACAGACCTAGACCTAAGCGCAATTAAACTTCAATCTCTGTATTCGGCTTTGTTATTAGAAAAACAACAACTTGATGATTTAGTACAGCAAAAAAGTTTGCAAGTTGTTAGAGCGCCTTACAAGGGAAGAATTACTGACTTATTTCAAACTGCATACTCTACAATTGCCAAAAATGAACCTATTTTGATATTAGAACAAAATGATTTCATTACCATTAACGCCTACCTCAACCAAGATGAGATATTGCACATTGGTTTAAATGATAAGGCTATTGTTTATATACCGGCATTAAATCTAGAGCTGAATGCAATGGTAAGTCATATCGACAGAAGTTCAGCTTATCGAGATAAAAAGTCATCAAATTATTCTTGGCATGACAATAAAGCAAAAACAGCTTTAGTAAAGTTAGAGCTGCTAGATTTTGATTTTAATACTTCACGGTTAAGTGCTGGATTGCCAGCCGTTGTTATTTTCAACCGTAGATCCAGTAATTATATCTTTTCAAAATTCCTGCCCGCTGACAGTAGTATAAAGTCGCCCTCTCCCCACAGTCCGTTAAAAGACAAAAAAGAAATCCCTTTAGGAGGACGATATGAATCAACATAATAAAAGCATTAGCTACGATCGAGTTAGCCATGTTGACGATCCAACCTCTTGGCCGACCGGTTTCGAAAAGTGGACGATAAAACACTTATTCAATATCACTTTATACTTTTCAAGCTGTTTATTAGCTGTTTTAACACTGCCTAATAGCATATGGGACAGTGAAGTTAAGCAGGTAACATTTGTTATCGGCTCTTTAGGGTTATGGCGATACGGTTGGTGGTTCACCCATGCGGTACGTTCATTTATTTACGGAAAACTGGTTTATCCAAAAATGAGAGCTGCAGGTCAAAAAGTGTGGCATGACGGTTGGCGACCAAACCACATACATTTCATGATGACCACCTATAACGAACACCGTGAAATAACCGAAAAGGTTATCAGATCGATGTTATTAGAAATAAAGGATTCAGGTGTTCCTGGCACTATTTGGCTTGGTTCTTCAATTCGGTTTGACGAAGATATTGTGCAAAATTCATTACATCGAGAAGCTGAAGATATCGATGTTACCTTAAGAATTATCAGACAAAATGTTTCAGGTAAACGAGCGGCAATAGGCTTAGTACTCAGAGCGATGTCAAGACAACCTATTGATAAGGATGATTTAGTTGTTTTTATGGATGGAGACTTTATCCTTTCACGAGGTGCTATTAGTCGCTGTATGCCCTTATTTAAGGTTTATCCCGATTTACAAGCTTGTACAACTGATGAGGAAGTCATTTGTATTGGCCCAAGATGGATTGAAGTATGGCTAAAAATGCGATTTGCTCAACGACGTCTTGCCATGCAGTCACACGCCCTATCTAAAAGAGTATTAACACTCACCGGCCGTATGTCTGTTTTTAGAGCTAAACATTTACTTAAATTGGAATTCATACGTCTTTTAGAAGCCGATCACTTAAATCATTGGCTTTGGGGAGACTTCAGGTTTCTTTCCGGCGACGATAAAAGTACTTGGTATTATATGCTAAAAGAAGGCGCTCATATGCGGTATGTACCAGACGCCTTGGGTTACACCGTAGAAGTTATAGAAGGCTCAGGCATGGAGCGCATGGTGCAAAACTTTCGACGTTGGTCTGGCAATATGCTTAGAAACGGCACAAGAGCAACAAAACTTGGTCCCTTCAAAATGCCATTTTTTATCTGGTGGTGCTTGGTAGACCAAAAAATATCAATGTGGACCATGTTATTGAGCCCCGTGCTGGCAATATGTGCATCTTTTATTCAGGGTGCATCTTATCTTATTGCTTATATTATATTTATTGCGATAAGCAGAATGTTGTTATCACTGTTTTTGTTTGCCTATTCAAGAAAAATTCAAATGAGTTATCCGGCAATTTTATATTTAAATCAGCTCATCAATGCCTCAGTAAAGGTCTATTGTATTTTCAGATTATCAAAACAAAAATGGTCTAATCGCGGTAATCAATCTTCTGAAGATAATAAAAATCACCTGATAGAAACTGCCAGAAATACCATGGCAAATTGGTGCACTACCGTAGCGGTTGCCCTACTTTTTTTAGTGACCCTACATTATGCCCATTTTATCGACATTCCTTCATATCAGATGCTGGTTAATATGTTTGGAGGCACGCCATGAAAACTTACCCAATAATTATTTATCGTTCAAAAAGTAAAGCCTTAATGTTTTTAAACCGCAAGATAGCGTTAATTACTCATATTAATAACAGTAGAAAGGGTCTGTTATATATTATTATCCTACTCTTTGCTTTTTTATTAGGACTCTCTCCCGTTGTTTTAAACTTTGTCATTGATCCATACAATATTAATAAAACATTTGATTTAAAGCTAAACAAAGAAAAGATCAGTTTAAAAGCTCATTACCCATTATGGAAAATAGCTAATTTTCCCAAAGAAACGGCTACAACAATCATTTTAGGTGATAGTAGAGCACTGGCATTAAAAGATAAATACTGGCATCAACTGGAGTTTTATCAGGCTTACAATTTTGCTTACGGTGGCGCAACTATCAGCGAAATTCATGATACTTTTGCTTATATAAAAAACAATAGCGAACAGTTAAAAACACTGGTGATTGGCATTCAATTAAGAAGCTTCTCGCCGCTGTTTAAAAAAGGACTGAACCGTGTGCCAGAGGCCATAAAATTAGCGAATAACCCCTTACAATATTATTCAAATAGTTTCATCACTAAGGTCAGTTGGCAGCAGGTAAAAAGCCACTATAACAAGAGAAAGCTATTTAGTAATTACCTGCCGATGTCTTCTTTTAACTTTATTTCTCAAGCCAACGCTAGTCAGGTATTAGCTAATGAAGAATCATTAGCGACATTATTAGACCCTAAATATTGTCTATTATGTATTTTACCAAAAAATATTAAACCTCAACCACTGCCTTATATTAAAAAAATCAACATTTCACCGATAGCCGATTTGGGAGTCTGGCAAAGTTTATGGCCACAAGTTAACTATAGCCGTCTATTACCCGATTCGTTTAACAATCAGGTCATTAAGAATGCAAAATCTGATTGGCTACACTTTAGTTTTTCGCAGCAGTACTGGTCCAAACTTGTTGAGATATCTCAATGGTGCCGACAAAATAAGGTCAAGCTGCTTTTTCTCATTCCACCAACAATAACTGAGATGCAGCAACAAATTACTAACTTTGGTTTTTCGAAAGATAACCACCAGTTAAGAGAAAACCTGGCTAAACTCGCGCCGGTAATAGACTTCGACTTTAACAATGAAGTGACCAACAATCTCAGCAACTTTAATGATGCCTATCATTTTAATTTTAAATTAGCCAAAGCAATCATCGGTGAGTTAGTGCAACTAATCAATGAGAGTCCAATTTCAACGTCTCTTGCACATAAACGCCGCACTATCATCAATTGTCCGATAAATGAAAACGACATAACGATGAAAAAATCTGATGCGATGACTACCGTCACACAAGGCAAAGCTTGTCGTATATGGCGAGGTCATTATGAATAATCTGATGCTAATAGCTAAAAAAAATGATCATAAACATCACTATTTCATTTTGTTGTTATTAATGATTATTTGCCTGTTACTTTCTTATCTTTATTACCTTCATCACTTAGATATTCTCGGAAAAACTGCGCCATTAATTCCTGAAGTTAAAGAGCAAATGGCTCAAGCAAGAACATTACAAAAACAAGGAAAACTCACTGAGTCAGTAACAATTTTCGAACAATTTGCTATGCAAGGTCACCCCGAAGCGATGTTTTATTTAGCAAAAGCATACAGTAAAGGCTGGGGGGTTATGCCAAATTTAGATAAAGCTCGTTGGCTATTATTAAATGCTGTTGAGTTTAACTTCCCTTATCGTGGGGAAACAGCCTATCAACTAGGACGGTTATTCCAACAATCATCAGGTCCTAACTGTCATGAAATAGCGGTTCAATGGTTCAAAAAAGCCCTTAGCTGGCGATATATAAAAGCTTCCGTTGCCCTTGGCTCACATTATGAAAAAGGTCTTGGTGTTCAACAAGACTTTGATAAAGCGATCAGTTATTACCAACAAGCCTCACAACAAGGCATTGCCATAGCAGCACTCAAACATGCTCGTATTATCAGCACCGGAAAGTTTGGTGTGCCCATAGATTTAATATATGCAGAACAGTTAATACTCTTCGCGGTAAAAAGCCTTAAAAAAGAAGCTCTAAACGGCAAAGCCAGTGCGGCAAAAATACTAGGCCGGTTATATAGAGATGGCATAGTAACTACAAATGCAATACATCGTAACACCGAAAAAGCTATCTATTGGCTCAGAATATCGAGTGAATTAGGTAATACCGGTGCCAAACACGATCTCGCTCACTTATTGTTACTTATCGATGAAAATAAATATAACAAAGAGGCTTTAACGCTATTAAAAGAGTCAGCAAAGCAAGGGCACGGCGGCGCCGCGACCTCCTTAGGCCGTATGCACAATGAAAAAAAATACAGTTTAGAACAAGACCAAGCTGTTAGCTGGTTTCAAAAAGGAGTTCAAGCTGGGCACAGCGGCGCAATGCAAGAACTTGCGGTCCTATTTTATCAAGGAGTATTAGTAAACAAAGATATTAACCAAGCGATAAAGTTATTACAAAAAGGGGCAAATCAGGGGCATTCAGCATCAAAACGCTTATTAAATAAGTATAAAAAAGAAAGGCGAAAATTAAATAGTCAAAATAAAAATAAGCAGACTTCTCTCGTTCGCATCAACTTCGCAATTAAAAAAGGCAATCAATAACGTAATTAAATATTTCATTCCTTGTTAATCAAATACAGACATTGCACAGGATATCACTTGGGGGCGATTATGGTTTTTAGTTCGCTTGAATTTATCTATTTATTTCTACTGCCGACGTTGACAGTTTTTATGCTATTACGCCACTTGGGTTGGGAAAAAGCAGTCATTTATTGGCTAATTATCGCTTCTTTGATTTTTTATGCCTGGTGGAGTATCAGTTATTTACTGTTGTTATTACTGTCGGTAATCATCAACTATAGTTTCCATAAATTGCTGTTAAAGTACCATAACCGGTTACTTTTAACGCTTGCTGTCTCTCTAAATTTAATCACGCTCGGATATTTTAAGTATGCTGATTTTTTAATTGCTTCAATTAACCAACTCACCCAGCAACAGCTGCCATTACTTCATGTGATACTACCGTTAGCCATTTCATTTTTTACTTTTCAGCAGATCTCATTTTTATTTGATACTTTCCAAAATAAAATCACTCACTGTGACTTTTCAAAATACTGCTTATTTGTAGTATTCTTCCCGCAACTGATTGCTGGTCCTATTGTTTTGCAACAACATACAATTGGACAATTCAACTTGGCAAAATTTAAAAAATCACCGCTGATAAACTTAGCTTTGGGAGCAACGCTATTTAGTTTGGGGTTATTTAAAAAGATAGTGCTGGCTGATGGTATGGCACCAACGGCTAATCTAGTATTTGACCATGCCCTAGCGGGCAACTCTATGCCAATGGAAGTGGCCTGGTTAGGTGTGTTTGCTTATAGCTTTCAAATCTATTTTGATTTTTCAGGTTATTGCGATATGGCACTAGGCCTTGCTCGAATGTTTAATATCACCCTACCAATAAACTTCAACTCTCCTTATCAAGCAACTAATATCGTTGATTTTTGGCGGCGATGGCATATCACCCTTTCCAATTTTCTCAGAGATTACTTATATATTCCTTTAGGTGGAAGCCGTTCAGGGAAAGTTCGACAATATTTAAGTTTATCAATAACTATGTTGCTCGGTGGGTTATGGCATGGCGCTAGTTGGACATTTGTCTTTTGGGGAGGTTTACACGGTCTCTACTTAATACTAAATCATGCATGGGGTGGCATAACAAAAAAATATACTTCACCACTGCCAAACATTGTTAACAAATTATTGGCGCATATATTGACTATGTTAGCAGTGATGATTGCTTGGGTCTTTTTTAGAGCAGAAAGTTTTTCATCGGCAATTATTATTCTAAAATCAATGGCTGGACAAAGCCAACTCTACGAGGGACAAATATGGCTTGAACTTTTGACTAATAACACCATGCGTTGGGGTCAAGTGATCTTGTTAGTCATTATTGTTTGTTGCTTGCCAAATTCCATTGAAATAACTCAAAAATATAGACCCGTACTGAAATTTAATCATTTAATAAATAAAACCAATAATTGGTTTGGCAAATTAAAAAATCAGTTTCTTTGGCAACCAAATGCCCCCTGGTCGGCTTTTGTCTTTATTTTACTCTCAACAAGTCTTTATTATTTATATAGCTCAAATAATATAACTGAGTTTATTTATTTCAATTTTTAGCAAGCTCTCAATAGCCGAAGATATATAGCAATGAATACATAAGGAGTTAATCATGAAATCATCAATTAAGATTATCACCATACTGCTGGTTTTTATCCCATGGCAAAGTATGGCGAATAGCCATCAGCCAGCGCATACATCCGCTGAAAACTGGATAATAAAAAATAAGGCTAACAACTTTAGCTATAATACTTTAACTCAAAGGATGACTAGCCGTGATCATCATCAAAAAGGGTTAATTTCTCTTGCCAGAAAAGGCAGTATAGTATTAAAAAATTATTGGCAAGAGGGTGCTTACCGTTCAACCGTTACATTCAATAACGCTATTATTATTGATGGTTTTGACATTAATGATGTGTCTAGAATAACTAGCTTTCGTTTTGATAAAAAAGGAAGTTTTGTTTACCTCAGAACAACCAAAGGACCAAAATCAACCGTTATACTAATTGAAAATAACAAGGAGGTAATGTTTTGGCCTAGACTAAGCAAAATAAAAATAATCACCCTCCAAAAGGACTATCTAATTTTATCGATGTTTGATGAAAACAGCCAAAGTACCTCTTTCCTAAAATATAAACGTTCAGCAAAAGGTGTAGTAACGACAAACTACCAAGTATTAGGCAAGCTCGAGGGCTGTTCTATATTGACAGCAAAAGACAGCCTTGCTGGAATTTTGATTCAAAGTTATTGCCAAGCAGATCAGGGAAGTGATGTTCAACTACTAAACAAAAAAACACATCAAATAATCGCAATAAAAACAACCCACCAAGATGAAATCTTGGCAAGTTTCATGATGAATAAAGCTGATAAAAAGAAAAAAGATAACATCGCAATTTTAACCGTATCTGGGAGTACAAGTGCTCTGCATTTATATCACGCTATTTCAGGAAGTTTACTGAAACTACTCGGGGAACCAATGTCACTAGCCTCTGATGAGGCAGGTAAACAAAGTTGGAGCCAATCATACCGAACACTTACCTTAGCTGAGCTCTACTGGAAAACAAACCATCCAGTTTTTTCAACATTAGCCGTTCAAGCTATGTGGTCAACGTTAAGACAACAAAACCAATATATTGGCATCAATAGAACTCATAACCCAAGCTGCGCATGGGCCTCTAGAATTTACTCTACCGACTCAGTGACTCCTATTTCATTTTTAATTAACCAAGCGATGATTTCAAATAGCTTAATAAATAGTTGTAAAAAAATAGACAAGTACTGCCCTAGTGATTTAAAAAGCAGGATACGAAATAATGCCATTTGTTTAGTTAAGTCTTATGAATATTTATTTATCGAAAATCAAGGGTTATACCGAATCCCCTATGCCAGCAGCTTCAGGTATGACGGTATTTGGGCACCTTGGAATTGGCATATCACGTGGGCGGCAGTTCTGCGTTATGTCGCAAGTGAAACCAACGATATAAAACTAGATCAACGAGCGATTAAAATTATCAATAGCTTTATTAGGACTTGGGAGTTTACTGAAGAACCTGAGCCTAAATCACTTTGGCATTATTGGCCAATGCAATATTATCAGGGCTGGAGAGTTGAGGATAAAATATCAACTCATCGACCCAAACAAGCATATCGTCCATTAGCCAGTCAACGCTATGAAGATTTAAACCATGCGGGTATCAGTTTGTTAGGTTTATATTTTTCTAACTATCAACTTGATAAACCTATTAAAACCTCAATTAGCAATACAATTAACAGTGCATTAACCTATGGCAGTTTGCTGCCCAGGGATATGAATGGTGATGGACCCAAAAATCCTAGATGGTCTTTAGCTGCTGGCTGGCATGATTATGCAACGATGGAATTAATAAACAGATATACTCACCAACTGCCTAGTTATGCATCTACTAGCAAACACCTTGCCTATGCCCTACTCAGTAAAAAAGCAGCTGAATTTAATTTACAACTATCTTTATCAATTTGCACTGAGTCTGGGTGTAGAGATGACAAAGTGTGGTCTTGGGACAATATTAGTGATTTTTTGAATAATAACCCTCTTTTTTCATTAAGCGAAATTAGCCATTAAATTAATGATAACAGCATCACTCAAAGTAGTTAAAACCAATAAAAAAATCAGGTCACTACCCTCATTAGCCCTTTGATACATTCTAAAACTGCCTTGCTCAATTAATCCCACTGAAGCTTTTTTCGATATAAGGTAGAAGGGCTAACTTCAAGCATAGCGGCAGCTTTAGGGACATTTCCGTGGCAAACTGTGATGGCTGACTCTATTGCCTGTTTTTCAACTTGCCATAGCGGGATTATCTCACCTTTATTAACTGGTTGGTTAGTGGCAGCTTTAATGTTGACAATATCATTAACTTTCGTAGTATTTGCAATCAAATTAAAGCCACTTATCGTATTTGAAAGCGCGCGAATAATCATTTCAGTACTGATTTTTGGCCCCATATTTAACACCACCATGCCATGAATAGTATTTTCTAACTGCCTAATATTTCCTGGCCAGTCATACTGACAAATAATTTGTAAGGCATCTTTAGAAAAACAAGTGAAATTTTTGTTTTCTATTTTGGCATATTTTTTTAAAAAATAACGAGCAATGAGAATGACATCACTACCTCGTTCCCTTAGCGGTGGTAAAGCAAAGGTAATCACATTTAACCGGTAATATAAATCTTCCCTGAATGCGCCATCTATTACAGATTGACCAATAGAGTTCGACGAAGCTGAAATTATCTGGGCATGAAACTTAACCGTTTTGTTAGAACCTAATGGAGTATACTCTCGCTCCTGAACGACTCTCAGTAGTTTAGCTTGTAATTTTTTGGTTAGTGTCGTGATTTCATCTAAAAATAACGTGCCTTTTTTAGCGGCAGAGAATACCCCTTCTTGTGATGACGTAGCGCCAGTAAATGCCCCTTTAACGTGACCAAATAATTGAGACTCCATTAAATGTTCTGAAAAATTAGCACAATTGACCGCGATAAATGGTTCGTCTTTATAAAAGCCTTCTTTATGACAAGCATGTGAGACCAACTCCTTTCCTGTGCCTGTTTCACCGGTAATAAATATAGGAGCATTAGTGGTTGATGCATGACGAATATTGGTAAATAATTCTCTCATCACATCATCTGCTGCTATCATGCCATGAAAATTAATTGGCGTATTTATCAGCGCCGACTCTTGAGCACTATTTTCAGTGCTAACTATCGGTTTTACCTCTAGAGCACTTTTTATTATAAAGACAAGCTCTTTATTATCCCAAGGCTTACAAATATAGCGCTCGACAATACCAGTATTGAATGCCGCTGAAACTTTTTGAAAATCTTGATACCCCGACAGAATTATTCGCTGTGAACTTGGCCATAACTCTTTGACCCGAGATAAAAATTCGCAACCATCCATTTCAGGCATGTGTTGATCAGAAAGTACAATATCAGGGCAGTTAGTTTGACAATAATTTAATGCTTCGGTGGCAGAATTAAAAGCGACTAAGGTAGCATCTATACGATGTAATACTCTTAATAATGCAGCAAGAATGTCATCATCATCATCAACTACCAAAATAATTGGTCGCTTTGCCTTATTATTGATCATTACATCATTAATGAGACTTTGGTTGTTCTGTTCCATAAACTTCCCAATATTAATACCTTGTTATATTTTAAGTTTAGAAGAACATTTGCATTATGAGAGGTTTTTTTTGCATATTGCAAAAAATAGTAACTGAGATAAAATTAAATTAGATTGTGGTTTTAATCGGTAAAAATATCGAAAAGCAACTGCCTTCATCTATTTTTGACCTGACTCTAATTTTTCCAAGATGTTGTTCTATTATTTGCTGGCTAATTGATAAACCTAAACCAGTCCCCTCCCCTATAGGTTTTGAAGTATAGAATGGTGTAAATATTTGTAGCAGCTTATCATCACTAATACCACAGCCAGTATCTTCGATTTCCACCACGACTTGTTCATTAGAAACAAAAGAACGAACATAGATGTCGCCTGATTTAATATTACTTTTTTGATTAATATTAATAGATTGCCCAGCGTTAATTAATAAGTTCATAAAAACTTGATTCAACTTCCCAGGGTAGGCAAGTATTTTTGGCAGCTCTTGAAGGTCGACATGAATCCTACAACTGTATTTAAGTTCGTTTTTAACCATAGTAAGTGTTGCTTCAAGCCCTTCATTGATATCGACTAAAACTTTATCTGGCTGGTCTGTCCGAGCAAATATCTTTAAACTTTGCACTATCTCGGTAACGCGTTCAACACCACCAATGCTACTTTCCAAAAGAGGAGTAATATCATTAAATAAAAACTCCACTTCATATTTTTTGGCAAGTTTCAGTTGACTTTGTTGCTGGCTTTCACTAACAAATAACTTTTGAGTTTCTTGATAATATTTTTTAATATCTAAGATATAATCTTCAAATACTTCTAAATTACTTTTAATAAAACCGATAGGATTATTAATTTCATGTGCGACACCTGCAGCTAAAACACCAATACTTGCGAGCTTTTCAGACTGAACCAATTGAGACTCACTTTGTTTTAACTCATGATTAGCCTCAGATAACTTTTCATAGCTATATTTTAAATCTTGCTCTCTTTTCGCTACTTTTGCTGTCATTTTATTGAACTTTTTAAATAGATCAGCCAATTCCTTTATCCGTAAATCATCCTGTAGAGGTATAAAATCATTACCCTTATCAAATTCATCTGTCGCTTTAGATAGCATCAGTATCGGTTTAACAAAATAACGATAGCCATAAAAATAAGCTAACAATGAAGTTAGAATTATCGCTAGAATTATTAATGTACTGAGCTGGAGAATAATATTAGACAGTTCTGAGTCCATCACATCTTCATCAATAGTAAAACGAAGTACAACATTTAACTCTGGCCACTTAATTTCCTTTTGCCGACCCTCTGATGAGTTGCCAAATTGACTTAATACTTTATTAAATTGAATGATTTCTATCATTAAGCCATTCACTAATTCATTAAAATCAGTTACTTCATTGATATTTTCAATAGGAATGTTAGCCGTTAATATTCCCTCTACATTTTTATTATAAAGAACAGGTACAGAAAGGCACCAATAAAAATTTCCATCTATTTCTACGATATCAATATGGCTAGTGATTTGTTTATCCAGCATTTTTTTCAGCCAATCAAAGTCCTTATAGTTTAATAATGATTTTTTACTGGTTGAATGAATAATATTACCCTCAAAATCAAGCAAACTCTCATCATAGTGTTTACCTAATAAGGTCAAATCTGACATAAAGTCTTGTATTTTTCCTTTATTATATTCTGGCTGCATCAGTGTTTGGATCACTAATGGCTTGGTTGATTGCTCTGTTAATAAGGTAATTCGATGCTCAAGAAAAACTTTATAGTTATTACTAATACTAGTGATTTCTCTTTTGATAACTTTTTCTTGGTCTTTTTGAGCTGCACTGATGACATAATTAACAACTAAGGCAAAGGTAATTAACGCCAGACCGAGGCAACTTAAAAAGACAAAACGAGCTAAAGCAAATGATACAGATGTTCTATTCATAAATTCATCTTTCGCTTATTAGTTCAACATCATTTTTTTCATTATATTTTCCCATGGCATAATCTTCTGGATTTAGTGCTTCATGAGCATTAGGATTTGCTGAAGAATATGGGGAAAAAGGCTTTTTATAAATTTTTAATAAGCCAACAACATCAAGACTTAAATGCTCTAACGCTTGATGTATCGCCAATTTATCTTTATCTCGATCACCAGTTAAACCCGATTGGTTTATTGCAGCTATAAGGATTTTCATTAAATCGTAACCATGAACAAACCCTGTTTGAGCTTTAATATCTTGGCTGTTATTTAGTTCGTTAAAGTGTTCGATTGCTATGGACAATACATCATTGGCAGCTTTAGATAAGTGCTTGGTTTGAAAGTTAAAACGGGTTTGGATGAATTGTATGTCGAGCTTATTACGCTCTTGGCTGGTAAAGTCTTGGATAAACACTCCGCCAGTAATTCCCCAATGGCTTCTTATCGGCAACGTTTTAACCTCAGTTAACTCAATCATAGCTTGAGCAAAAATTTTTCCTTCATTGGCATTGGCAACAAGAAAAATAACATCAGCCCCAGATTGTTCAATTGTTCTTAATATAACTTTTGCATGATTAATCCCAAGACCCCAATTAAACCAAGAGGTACCACTAGCTTTAATGCCGGCGTTATTTAATGCCGCCGTCATATGCTTTTTATTGGACCGTCCCCAACCAGTTTCTTCAAGTAGCAAATAGGGTTTTTTAAAACCCTCAGCTACCGCATATTCAGTTATGTATCTTCCGGCATTACTATCATCAATTGATAAGCGAAAGATCCAGTTTTCACTAGTATCACTACGAGTGATAGGGGCTGCTGCAGCCCAGGGGTCAAGTAGTAGAATTTTCTGTTCGTTAATATAGTTTTTATTCGCTAATAAAGGCGGAGAATGAAGTCCTGAAAAGACAGCTAATGCCCTTTGATCTGAGATGTATTGCTGTAAATTTTTTTTGCTTCGGCGTGAATTCCCTTTATGATCTTTAACTTTAATTTCAAAAGTAAAACCATCAATTTCATGGTTTACTTCTAACAGTGCAGTTTCCATTCCCTGATAAATGGATTGACTTGATAATGAAGCCCCGGTGAAATCAGCATCAATATAAATACGATAGTACTGATTTGCCGATAGAGGTTTAACGACAAAAACAGAAATAAAAATGACTAATTTCAAAATGTTGCTAAATAGTCCATTATTCATATAATATCCCTAGTGTTAATATAAAGTTTTCCCGCTCAATATAGTTACTATAGTCAAATTAATCTATTATAAACAGTGTAATACGGTTGACAATAACACCAACTCTCTATTGAACCGCATTAACAGTGATTTAAACTATGTCAATTAGGAAATCATTGATTATTTAATTACCCATATCTAGATTATTCTCGACCATAACGGTCTTCAAACCTTATAATATCATCCTCTCCTAAATATGCACCCGTTTGTACTTCGATAATTTCTAAAGGAATTTTCCCCTTATTCTCTAAACAGTGAATGGTGCCGATAGGAATATATGTTGATTGATTTTCTGTCAGTAAAATATCTTTTTCACCATTAAGGACATGGGCTGTACCGCGAACAACTGTCCAGTGCTCAGCTCTGTGTAAGTGCTTTTGTACTGACAATTTCTCACCCGGTTTAACGGTAATGTGTTTCACTTGA
>JALJPB010000054.1 GCA_022969175.1 Colwellia sp.
TTAAAGAAAGCAGCGCGTCTAAAGTATGGGGGCCTGGTAAATACATCTGTGAAATATTTGAAGAAGTAGCAGAGCATTTATTAGATCAACCAACGTTCATCACTGAGTACCCGTGGGAAGTTTCACCACTAGCACGTCGTAACGATAATAATTCATTTATTACCGACCGATTTGAATTTTTCGTTGGTGGCCGTGAATTAGCCAATGGTTTCTCTGAGCTTAACGATGCTGAAGACCAAGCTGAACGTTTTAAAAAACAAGTGGCTGAAAAAGATGCCGGTGATGATGAAGCTATGCACTATGATGCGGATTACATCACAGCCTTAGAATACGGTTTACCACCAACTGCTGGTGAAGGTATAGGTATCGACCGTTTAGTGATGTTATTTACTGATTCACCAACAATAAAAGATGTTATTTTATTCCCGCATATGCGTCCAGAAGCAGAATAATTAATCAAGTTGTTATCAGTTAATTTTTAAAGCACCTTCGGGTGCTTTTTTTACATATTTTAGCTATTAATGAAAGTTAAAGGCTTAATTAAATGGCATTTTTACTCTATAGTGAGTAAGTTGATCTTAAGTTTTTTGATCTAAATGATAATAAGTAAAATAAAATGGAGAAAAACCATGGCAATAGAAATTAAATTTACCCTAAATGATGCTGATCTTGAGTATTTTCGTGAAGTAATGAAAAAAGCACAAGGTAACCTTAAGAATTTGGATGAACCCTCAATTTTAGCTAATGCAAAAAAATTGAGTAGTGATGTTAAAGGATCGGTACCTGAATTTGTCAGTGACCGTTTGCAAAAATTAGAAACTATGGTGGCCATCATAGAAGATGATGAGTGGAAAATTCCTGATGAAGAGCGAACTGAAGTATTGAGTGCATTAGCCTATTTTAGTGAGCCAGAAGATTTAGTACCAGACCATATCCCAGTATTAGGCTTTTTAGATGATGCCATTATGATCGAGTTGGTTGCTGCTGAATTTAAAGATGATATAGATGCTTTTGAAGAGTTTTGTGCCTATCGCGAACGCGAAGAAGGCCGTGCAGGAGATAATACTATTACTCGTGAAGAGTGGTTAGGTGCTAAGCGTCGTGATCTTCATAGTAGAATGAGAACTCGTCGCTCTTCTCGCCGAGGCGGTGGTTCATCGTTTAGATCTATCTTTTAATCGTTAACAATTGTTAATTAGACAAAATAAAAAACCGGTAGTTTAATATACTACCGGTTTTTTTATCTTTCTATTTTGTATCGGCATGATAGAAAACTGATGTAATACCAATTCCATTAAATTATTGCTCACTTGTGCTAGTTAAAATACTCCAAGGCTACGTTGCTCTCAATCCCAATAGCCAGCTATTGCTCAATCGAGCGTCTTGCCTTGATTTATTTTTCCTTCGCACAACAAGATCACAAACTTAATGGAAATGGTATAAAGCTTTGTCGTAGTGTGAGCTTAGCTATGTTCAGCTAAAATTGAGTCAGCTATTTTTGCCGCGATCATAATTGTTGGTGCGTTGGTATTGCCACTAATAAGAGTTGGCATAATTGAAGCGTCAATGACTCTTAGTTTGCCTATTCCATGTACCTTTAATTCACTATCGACAACGGCCATATCGTCACTGCCCATTTTACAAGTGCCTACAGGATGATAAATGGTATTAGATTTATTTTTAAGAAATTCGTGAATCTCTTGGTCTGATTGGCAATTTGTCCCTGGAAATATCTCATGACCATTGTTTTCAACTAATGGTGACTTGCTAAAAATATCTCGGGCAATTTTAACCCCCTTGACCATCGTTTTTATATCATCAGGATGGTTTAGCATGTTCAATTCTATTTTAGGGTGAAGGGTCGAATTATTACCGTATAAACTCACTTGTCCTCTACTTTTAGGACGTAATAAACAGACATGCAAAGCAATACCATAGTTAAATAAAAGCTTTAAATTTCTGCCGTGGTCGTCCATTGCCGCAGGTATGAAATGAAGTTGTAGGTCGGGGCGTTTGATTGAGGGACTTGATTTAATAAATCCACCTGACTCAGCAACAACTGAAGTCAGAAGTCCTGTTTTATTTTTAACAAATTTTAGCCCCTCTTTAATTGCCCACCAAATGGCTTTAGGTCTAAAAGATAATAAGTCAGTGCGGTGATGATGAGTTACTACTAAAATATCTACATGGTCTTGTAGGTTTTTTCCAACCCCTTTAAGATCATGGATCATTTCTATGCCATGCTCGTTTAATACTTCTTTGTCACCAATGCCTGAAAGCATTAATATCTGTGGTGAATTAAAAGCTCCAGCACTAAGAATAACTTCTTTGTTTGCATGAACTTGGTAATGTATGCCATTCTTCTTATAGAGAACACCAGTAGCTTGTTGATTATTAATTTCGATTTTTTCAACCAATACTTCGGTTAAAACCGTTAAGTTTGAACGATCAAGGTTAGGGGTTAAAAAAGCTTTAGCTGCACTACAACGTAAACCATTTTTTTGTGTGACTTGGTAATAACCGATTCCTTCTTGAGTTTTCCCATTAAAATCATCATTTAACGGGAAACCAGCTTCTTTGGCAGCAAGAAAAAAGTCTTCATTTATCGGCGGTTTAGAGCGTGATTCAGCAACATTTAAACCACCATTGACACCGTGATATTCACTTTCTCCACGTTCTTGATGTTGGGTGCTTTTAAAATAGGGTAAAACTTCATCATAACTCCAACCATCGTTACCTAATTCAGACCAATGATCATAATCTTCCTTTTGTCCTCGTGTATATAACATGGCATTAATTGAACTACTGCCACCAAGGGTTTTCCCACGAGGGTTAAATATTTTCCGACCATTTTGTGTTTTTTCAGGATGTGAATTGAGTTGCCAATTGAGTGTCTTACTTTTCATTAACTCGATGACACCTAGTGGTAAATGAATACTCCAATGTTTATCTTTAGGTCCAGCTTCAAGTAGGCAAACTTGATGTTTTCCACAGGCAGATAGGCGTTCAGCTAGCACACACCCTGCAGAGCCACCGCCAACAATGATAAAGTCATAAGTATTCATTATTTTTCCTTTTTAACAACAAGTCAGGCCACTATCGACGAATTTGTTACTATTTTCAAGTATAACTCTATTCGGTTAATGTATTTCTTTGTAATAAAAAACCGAGTTCATTTTATGAGCTCGGTTTGCCAAAATAATCTTGAGCTATTAAAATTACAATCCTAAAACTTGTTTACCTTGTTTAAAAACTATATCAACAGGGATTTTGGCGGCTTCTAATCGAGCTAAATCAGCCGCTAGATCAGTTTTAATAATGCCTCTAGTTGTTACTAGTTCATCAACACCTTGATAATCGCCATTACCTTGCAAAGTTAATATCAATTCAGACAGGCTATTAATGGCTTGCGTCATTTTCTCCATATTAACTCGGTATAAACCTTGCTCATTACGAGTAAAGGCGCCTTTTTCTTGGAAGTAATTAAAACGAACCATATTAGCTTTACCGTGAGCAGAGCTTGCACCAAAGCGCACTGAGCGGAATATACCAGCTAAGAACGTGGTGTAATATTCATCTAGAGTACCATCGGTAATAGCGCCTTTTTCTATGAGTTGTTTAATCATGTAAAGGCCAAGAATGTCAGCTTTCCCTTCCTCAAGTGCTGAAGCATGTTCTTTAAGTGATTGTCTAACAGTCCCCTTACCGTTGAGCGTGTTTTTAATTCCTAAGCCGTGAGCTACTTCATGAAACATAGTATTAGCAAAGAAGCCGGTAAAAGTAACATTTTTACGCTGCCCCGCTACAATTAAGGTATCCGCTATTGGCAGCATAATGGCATCAAACTTTGCTCTCATGGCATTTTTTAATTGTAGACGACGAGTTCCCTTTTCTAATTGAACTGTTTCGTCGTTAGGTAGGTTGATGGCAATGGTTTTACTACCAGCATTTGAATGACCAGCGTAATAAATAACATCGTAGGCATTTAAGTCAGCATCTGAGCCGGGTACTTCCTGTTTGTATTTTTTAGCAACGGGAAGGTTTTTTTGTAGTTCGGGTAAATAGGCTGCATATTTTGCTAGTTTGTCACTCCAAGACAAATCTTTAATTAATACATAAGATTCAAACGCAGCGCGGTAACCATAAAGTTGATCTTCATAGTTTTCGATAGGGCCTATTACCACATCGATTGGATTATTTTTCATCTCCATCCAAGCGAAATCAGATTCTTGATATTGATCACTACGTAATGCTTCGGCTCTTAGATTCAAATAATTGGCAAATTCTTTGTCATCGGCAAATGTAGACGCTTTTTCTAATATAGCGGCGATACGATTGATTTGATCGGCATAGGCCTCAGAATATGCAATAGTCATCAGTTTACCTTCATTATCTCGGCGTACTAATGAATACAAACCATCTTTATCAGTGAAACTCGCTTTCTCAAACTCTTCTTTAGACATATCTGCAGGGTAAAATTGAGCCCCTAATGCCTTTTCTTTAATACCCTCTAATAAAGGAGCATCGCCATTGAGGCGATCCCAAGGGCCATAATTAACGTCAACAAAGGTTCGAACTGTTTCATCCTTGATACCAGCTAAAAAATTCTTTTTATCTTTGCCAAAAACTTGTTGCCAAAAAAGGTCATCAATGATTTTAGAGGCATCAATTAACAGGGCTAACATTTTTTTCTGGTTACTTGATAAATGGCTCAAATCAGCAGTTAGTGTGACGGTTTTATAAATGTCTAAACGGTTTTGGTGTTGTGGTAATAGTGAATTTGACTGACGCTGTTGAGTATCACCTTGTTCATTACATGCCGTTAAAGAGGATGTCGCTAATAAGATAACAGCGGCAATTTTAGAATATTTTATTTTTTTATTTTTTATTTTAGTTAAGTTCATTTTATTAGTCTCATCAATAATACTTGATGAAGACTAAAAAAAGTTATCAGTCAGTACAAGTAAAAATTTAACAATTGTTAATTAAAATTACTTTTTTGAAGAGATAACCTTGAAAATAAGGCATAAAAAAACCGACATGAAGTCGGTTTTTACATTTTAATAAAGTGTTAAACACTCATTAAATTTAATTCGTATTAAAAACTAAAGCGCTTTTATTGCAGCGTTTAAACGACTCTTGCTACGAGCAGCTCTGTTTTTATGAATAAGACCTTTAGTTGCGTAACGATCAAGGATCGGTGTAGCAGCTGCTAGTTCTTTAGTTGCAATGTCTTTGTCACCGGCTTCAATAGCTGCGATTACTTTTTTTGTTAAAGTGCGCATCAGTGAACGACGACTTGCATTATGTTGGCGACGCTTCTCAGATTGTACTGCGCGTTTCTTAGCTTGCTTTGAGTTAGCCAAGGTGAACTCCTAAAATGTGAATAAATATAGCCTGAATTTAAGGCGATGAAATATGCCTGTTTTTGAAGCCAATGTCAAATCTTTTCATCACATATTTAATCTAATAGAGATGAAAACCAATGGGGCTCAGAAACAGAACAAAGCTTAAGTTAAATTAATGTTTTAATTCTGCGCGCATTATAAATGAATTCGGTCGTTTAATCACTTGTTTATAGCGATAAAAACAATACATAATACCTGTTCAATATTAAACACATGTCTGTTATCGCATGTATGCCCTTGTTTTGACGACAAGTTAAAGGACGTTTTTTGAGTAAAAAATTAATTAAATCGAGTGTTATTGTCAGCTTTATGACCTTGGTTTCACGTGTTTTAGGATTAATACGAGATGTCGTTATTGCAAATGTGATGGGCACTGGAGCATCTGCGGACGTATTTTTGTTTGCCAATAAAATCCCTAATTTCTTACGCAGACTATTTGCTGAAGGAGCCTTCGCTCAAGCTTTTGTACCTGTGTTAAGTGAATTTCAATCAGTAGATGAAAAAGAGGGTACTGATGGCACTCGGTTATTAATAGCCCAAGTATCGGGTACTTTAGGTGTTATTGTCACCTTGGTTACCCTGTTTGGCGTGATAGCTTCACCACTAATTGTGATGATCTTTGGTCCTGGTTGGTTTTACGACTGGTTAAATGATGGCCCAAGTAGTGAGAAATTTGATTTAGCGGCAACCTTGCTAAAAATTACTTTTCCTTATTTGTGGTTTGTTAGCTTTACCGCGCTCTCAGGGGCTATTCTAAATACCATGGGGCGTTTTGCGGTAGCTGCTTTTTCTCCTGTTTTACTTAATGTGTGCATTATTGCCGCCGCAATCTATTTATCTCCTCAATTAGCAAATCCGGCTTATGCACTTGCTTGGGGAGTGTTTTTAGGCGGTTTAGCGCAGTTTTTATTTCAAATACCTTTTCTGATTAATGCGGGTGTGCTGGTTAAACCTAAATGGGCATGGCATGCTGCAGGTGTTGTTAAAATACGTCAACTAATTATTCCTGCATTGTTTGGTGTATCTGTTACTCAAATTAATTTATTGCTTGATACCGTTATTGCTAGTGTTTTAATCACTGGCTCTATCAGTTGGCTTTATTACGCTGACCGTTTATTAGAGTTCCCACTTGGGCTTTTTGGTATTGGCATAGCTACTGTCATCTTACCTAGTTTGGCGGGTTTACATGCCCGTAAAAATAATAACGAATTTAATGACACCATTGACTGGGCAATTAAAGTGATATCTTTGCTAGGTTGGCCAGCACTAGCAGGTTTAATGGTGCTAGCGCAGCCAATCATTATGGTGCTATTTATGCGTGGTGAATTTAGTGAAAATGACGTATTGCAAGTTTCTTTTGCACTATTCGCTTATTTATCAGGTTTGATGAGCTTTATGCTAATTAAAGTATTGGCTCCAGGATACTATGCTAGACAAGATACTAAAACACCGGTAAAAATAGGTATCAAGGCGATGATCGCAAATATGGTGCTTAATTTGATGTTGGCACCTTTTTTAGGTTATGTTGGCTTAGCTTTAGCAACGAGTTTATCAGCATCACTGAATGCATTTCTATTGTACCGAGGTTTAAAGGCTCAAGGTGTCTATCAGCTATCACTAAAAACATTAATGGTTATTTTACGTTTAATCATTGCTGCCATTTTCATGGCTGCTGTAGTTTATAATTTATCACCGAGCTTTGACATTTGGTTAGCCTTGTCATTTCTTGCTCAAATTCAACAGTTATTTATTTGTATTTCACTGGGCGCATTGAGTTATTTTATCGCTATTATGATTTTTGGTATCCGTTTACAGCATTTTCATATAAAAAAGCACTAGCTAATACCAATTGGGTGCTGATTCTTAACGCAGAGTGATATATAATTCTTCGGTTTTATTTTATCTTTTTTATGGCTTGGTTTGTAGAATCATTATACAAACGATTCTTTCTAAGGTTTTTTAGTGATTTATAGGGCTTAATAATTAATTAAGTTATTTGGATTAAATGCAGTTAGTGCGCGGTATACATAACATTAGCTTGAGTGATGCCTCAGGTAAAAAGTCTTTTGAGAAAGGCTGTGCATTAACTATTGGTAATTTTGATGGTGTTCATTTAGGTCATCGCCGAGTTATCGCGGCTCTTGTTGAGCAAGCTAGAAAGTTAGGATGTGAAGCTGTGGTGATGGTTTTTGAACCACAACCTCAAGAGTTATTTTCTCCCGACACAGCGCCTGCGAGACTCTGTCGATTAAGAGATAAATACACATTATTAAAAAAACTCGGTGTTGACCGTCTACTTTGCGTTAATTTTAACCGTGATTTTGCCAACCAATCGGCACAACAGTTTGTTGAACAATTACTGGTTAAACGTTTGGCGGTAAAACATTTAATTATTGGTGATGATTTTCATTTTGGAAAAAATCGTCAGGGTAATTTTGATACACTTTGCCAGGCAGGTAATAGATTTGGTTTCTCAGTAACAGATACTAAAAGCTTTAAGTTATCGGATTGCAGAATAAGTAGTACTGAAATAAGACAAGCACTAGAACAAGACCGGTTATCAGATGCCGAACAGATGCTAGGACGTCCATATTCTATCATTGGCCGAGTGTTTCATGGCGATAAACGAGGTCGTGAAATTGGTTTTCCAACGGCGAATGTCTCTTTAAAAAGAAAAACATCACCAATAACAGGTGTTTATGCTGTAAAAGTAAAAACCAATAATGGTGATTATTACGGTGTAGCAAACATTGGCAGTAGGCCAACAGTTTCTGGTACAAGAGCACAATTAGAAGTACATATTTTTGATTTTAATAAAGATTTATATGGTCAACATATTGAAGTGATTATGTTGAAGAAATTAAGAAGTGAAATGAAGTTTGAGTCGATCAATGCATTAACTGAACAAATTAATGAAGACAGTAAACAGGCGCGAATTTTCTTAGCAAATGAGTTTTTAGCTAATGAAAACAAAGCGAGCAATTAGATATTTTAATAAATAAAATTAACACGTTAAACGACAACGGATAATGATTTAAATGAGTGATTATAAACATACCTTAAATTTGCCAGAGACTAGTTTCCCAATGAAAGGAAATATGGCAAATCGTGAACCACAAATGCTAAAAGATTGGGCGAGCAAAGACTTATACGGTCAAATTCGCATAGCTAAAAAAGGCAAGAAGTCTTTTATTTTGCATGACGGGCCTCCCTATGCAAATGGCGATATTCACTTAGGACACTCAGTAAATAAAATTCTTAAAGATATTATTGTAAAATCAAAAACGTTAGCTGATTTTAATGCGCCATATGTACCAGGTTGGGATTGTCATGGCTTACCGATCGAATTAATGGTTGAGAAAAAAATAGGTAAGCCAGGTCATAAAGTATCAGCTAGTGTATTTCGTGAGAAATGTCGTGAATATGCAGCTAAACAAGTGAACGGCCAGCGTGAAGACTTTAAACGTTTAGGTATTTTTGCTGATTGGGAAAAACCCTATCTAACTATGGACTTTGGCACAGAAGCTAATATCATCCGTGCGTTAGGGAAAATCGCTGAAAATGGTCATTTGCATCAAGGTTTTAAACCTGTGCATTGGTGTACAGATTGTGGTTCATCTCTAGCCGAAGCTGAAGTTGAGTATAAAGATAAACAATCACCAGCTATTGACGTTAGATTTAAAGTTATTGAACAGTCAGTAGTAGCTGATAAATTTGATCATCCTGAGAATCATCAAGGTGAAGGCGATATTTCAGTTGTTATTTGGACAACAACACCATGGACACTACCCGCTAACCGTGCCGTTTCTCTTAATGCTGATGTTGAATATACCTTAGTTCAATGCCAATCAGAGCAAGGAAAAGAGCGGTTAATTATTGCCTCTGATCTTGTAACTTCATGTATGGACAGATTTGGCATTGATAAATACCATGCTTTAGGTTTCTGTAAAGGCAGTGAGTTAGAACTTGTTCAACTCAAACATCCTTTTTATGACTTTTCTGTGCCAGTGATCTTAGGTGAACATGTTACCACTGATTCAGGTACTGGTTGTGTTCATACTGCCCCTGGTCATGGTGTAGAAGATTTTGTAGTTGGTAAGATTTATAATTTAGAAGTGGCAAACCCCGTTGGTGCGAATGGTGTTTATTTAGAAGATACGCCTTTATTTGCGGGTCAACATGTATTTAAAGCGAATGCTAATGTGGTTGAAACATTAAAAGAGCATGGTGCGTTACTACATCACCATGCGTTAGAACATTCTTATCCTCATTGCTGGCGTCATAAAACACCGCTAATTTTTCGCGCAACACCTCAATGGTTTATTAGCATGGACAAGAAAGGTTTGCGTAAAGACTCATTAGGTGAAATTGCAAAAACGCAATGGATCCCTGATTGGGGTCAACGTCGTATCGAATTAATGGTTGAAGGACGCCCTGACTGGTGTATTTCACGCCAACGTACTTGGGGTGTACCTATGGCTTTATTCATCCATCAAGATACTGGTGCATTACACCCTCGTAGTATTGAGTTAATTGAAGAAGTAGCAAAACGAGTAGAAAAATCAGGCATTCAAGCTTGGTTTGATATGGACGCTGCTGAACTTATTGGTGATGATGCTAAAGAATATATTAAAGTACCAGATACTTTAGATGTTTGGTTTGATTCCGGTACAACACATTTTTCAGTAATTGATGCCCGTGAAGAATTTGATGGTATTGCCGATTTATACCTTGAAGGCTCAGATCAACATCGTGGTTGGTTTATGTCATCAATGATTTCATCGGTAGCGATGAACGGTAAAGCACCGTACAAGCAAGTACTTACTCATGGTTTTACTGTTGATTCTGATGGTAGAAAAATGTCTAAATCATTAGGCAACGTCATTACACCATCACAAATTACCAACAAATTAGGTGCTGATATTCTTCGTTTATGGGTTGCATCAGTAAACTATACTCAAGAAATTACTGTCTCAGATGAAATATTTAAACGTCAAGCCGATGCATATCGCCGGATTCGTAATACATCACGTTTCTTACTGGCTAACTTAAATGGCTTCGAACCGGCCCAACACACCATTGCTTTTGCTGACATGGTCGCTCTTGACCGTTGGGTTGTTGGTCGCGCTGCACAATTACAAGAAGAAATAGAAACGGCTTACAATGAATATGAATTTCATGTGGTTGTACATAAAATTATGAACTTTTGTACCACTGAGTTAGGTAGCTTCTATCTTGATATCATTAAGGATAGACAGTATACCGCTAAAGGTGACAGTATTGCTCGTCGTTCGTGTCAAACAGCTATTTATCTTATTGCTGAAGCTATGACTCGTTGGATGGCACCTATTTTATCTTTTACTGCTCAAGAAATTTGGCAAGCATTGCCGGTAGCTGCTGATGGTGAAAAACGAGCAGAGTTTGTTTTTACCGGTGTTTGGTTCGATGGTCTAGAAAAGCTTCCTGAGCATGTTGAGTTAAATAATGACTATTGGAATGAACTATTACTTGTTCGTGCTGAGGTTAATCGCGCCATTGAATTAGCGCGTAAAGATAAAGTTATCGGTAAAGCATTAGAGGCGACAGTAACTTTATTTGCCACTCAAGACTTAGCTGATAAGTTAACTTCGTTGGCACAAGAGCTACGATTTGTATTAATTACCTCTGGTGCATCAGTAGAAGTAGTAACCGAAGCGCCAAGTGATGCAACAGCTACAGAAGTTGACGGTTTATGGTTAACAGTAACTCAATCAAGTGGCATTAAATGTGAGCGTTGTTGGCACTTTACTGATGATATTGGTCAAAGTGATAAATACCCTGATTTATGTGGTCGTTGTATTACTAATATTGATGGTGAAGGCGAAACTCGCCAATTTGCATAAATACATAAGAATATCATTGCTATTTATACTTTATAACGGCATCTAAAGTACTCACCTAGTGAACTAGGCTCCGTGCTTTTTCTTTGTTCTAAAGCTAAATAGCCTTGATATTATTAGTATTATATTTATTTTATTATTTAAAAAATTAAACCTATTGATAGAACAGAAATATGAAAATTCATAAGCTTTTTACTGAAACTGGTTTGAAATGGTTGTGGTTAACTTTGATTTGGTTGGTACTTGATCAAGTAACCAAACAGTGGGTAGTTGGTTCAATGGACTATAAAGAAACCATTAATGTACTGCCATTTTTTAATTTATATTATGTACATAACCCAGGTGCAGCTTTTAGTTTTTTAGCTGATCAAGGCGGTTGGCAACGATGGTTTTTTACCGCTATTGCGGCGATTGCTAGTATTGTTTTTACCGTGTGGCTAGCAAAAACACCTAAAACTCAAACCATGTTAAATATTGCTTTTGCGCTAATGTTAAGTGGCGCATTAGGCAATTTAATTGATCGATTATTGTTTGGTTATGTTATCGACTTTTTAGATTTTTATATTGCCGGAAAACACTGGCCTGCTTTTAATGTCGCTGATTCCATGATTTTTATTGGCGCAGGCTTGATGATTATCGACTCGTTTAAAAACGATGAGCCAAAAGACAATAAACCTAAATTAGTAAATAAATAAGTAAGCGAAAGAATAATGACAAATACCCTTGATAAAACCATCTCTAATGATTCCCAAATCATCGTTCATATCACCATGAAACTCTCCGATGGTTCGGCGGCTGATAGCACTAAAGTAAATAATAAACCGGCAAAAATCATTATGGGTGATGCAAGTATTTCTCCTGCATTTGAAGCTCAACTTTTAGGGCTCAGAGCTGGAGAAAGTAAAGAGTTTTCACTTTGCGCACAAGATGCCTTTGGCGAATCAAACCCTGATAATATCCATTACATGGATATTGATAAATTTAATAGTGATGTACCGGCAAAAGTCGGTAATATAATTACCTTTACCCAGCCGGGTAATATTGAATTACCCGGAGTTATCAGAGACGTTTCTGGCACATCTGTCACTATAGACTTTAATCATCCATTAGCCGGGCAAGAAGTTACATTTGTTATTGATGTTGTTGAAATTAAGTAAATCTATACATAGATTTAGTCAAACATAGCGAGAAAACAATGGAAATTATATTAGCTAACCCAAGAGGTTTTTGTGCCGGTGTTGATCGCGCAATTAGCATCGTAAATCGAGCTTTAGATCTCTTTGACGCTCCTATCTATGTACGTCATGAAGTTGTACATAATAAGTTTGTTGTTGATGGACTAAAAGACCGTGGTGCCGTTTTTGTTGATGAGCTTGATGAAATTCCTGATGATAGTACAGTGATTTTCAGTGCTCATGGTGTTTCTAAAGCGGTACGCAATGAAGCCAAAGCGCGTGGATTAAAGATCTTCGATGCAACTTGTCCGTTAGTGACAAAGGTTCACATGGAAGTTTCTCGAACAAGTCGTAAAAATATTGAATGTATTCTTATCGGTCATGCAGGTCATCCTGAAGTGGAGGGCACCATGGGACAGTATGACAGCGAGGAAGGAGGGATTTATCTAGTTGAATCGGCAACTGATGTTGCAAAATTAACCGTTAAAAATCCAGATAAACTTTATTTCTGTAGTCAAACTACATTATCTGTTGATGATACCAGCGATGTGATTGATGCCCTAAAAGTCAAGTTCCCCAACATTGAAGGGCCTCGTAAAGACGATATTTGTTATGCCACCCAAAATCGACAAGATGCGGTAAGATCAATTGCTAACGAAGTAGACCTACTTTTAGTGGTTGGCGCAAAAAATAGTTCAAACTCTAACCGATTAAGAGAAGTGGCTGAAAAGTTGGGTACGACAGCCTATCTCATTGATACTGCGGACAATATTGAAACGACTTGGTTGCCGGTAAATAAGATCGGAGTAACAGCTGGTGCATCTGCTCCAGCTATTTTAGTTGAACAAGTAATTGAACGACTAAAAACCCTTGGTGGACATCAGGTTACAGAGTTTCCAGGGCGTAAAGAAGATATTGTATTTGCGGTACCTATAGAATTGCGCTAGGCTTAAGATTGATTAGAAGTTAAGCAAAACAGAACACAGTTTTCGGTTTATCACTTCTTTACTTTACAATTTGTAATAACGACCGTGGGTAGTAACTGTGCACTTTAGGGTTATTTGTAATAGATATTTTTATAAATAAAATATTTATGTTATAAGTACAATTTAGTGAATTTGGCTACCCATTATATGGATATAGGATATGGGTTAATGCGGTTATCGCTCGCGTTTTTTAACACATATAGTCAATTGTTCGGGGCTTTTGCACAAGCAAAATTAGCCCCATTTCTGGTGCTGTGCAAAAAATCTCACTTTATCCTCCTAATTATGCCATTATATCAAGATCATACTTATTATTATTTTAGGAGGTCAAATGACACCTAAAGCGTTATTTTCATTAAAACGAAATCGACAAAAAGGCATGAGTTTTATCGAAGTACTTATTGCTATGGTTATTCTAGTGACTGGTATATTAGGATCTGTTGCTATGCAAGCCACTGCTAAAAAAGGTAGTCTTGATGCATTGCAACGATCAATGGCCTCGGCTTTAACTCAAGATATTCTAGAGCGCATGCGCAGTAATGATGTTGTTGAACTAGGTAATTATGCCAATACCTATGCTGCGATTGCTCCTGCAGAAATAACGGCCTGTTTTACCGCCGATACACGTTGCACACCTGCACAATTAAGAACAGAAGATCTTTTACAGTGGCAACAGGGCTTATCAGGGTTAATTGATGGTGTTGGCTGTATAGCGGTTAATGCTAGCCAAGTAACCATTATCATAAGTTGGCAGGGAAGAACGGCTACTCAAGATGGAGCAACGAGTAATGGGGGTGACGCTGTAAACTGTGGTGACGCTAATAATAGCCGCCGACAAGTGGTCTTGCAGACCTTTGTTATTTAGGTCTAAAGATAGGTTCAGGAAACAGTTATGAAAAATAGACAGCAAGGCTTTACTCTGATAGAAATTATTATATCACTTTCAATTGGCTTAGTTCTTTTTGGCGGAATTATGAGTGTTTTCGTGGGTATGAGAACAACAACTCAGGAAACGAATAGTTTAGGTGCGATGCAAGAAAATGGACGTTTTGCATTAAATATTATTAGTGATGATTTAATGCGGCTAAACTTTTGGGGAGATTTCCCAATAACCCCTACTTTTTCTGACACCGTGGGGATTGGTTTACCTGTTATGCCTATAGCCGGTGACTGCACTGGTGAAGGTCTTAACAACTCTAGCTTCCCTCAAAATGTAAACTCAGCTTTTAAAGTGGTATGGGGAGTCACTACATCTGTAGCTAATCCCAATCCAATGAATTGCATTGATGACGCAAGAGCTAACTCTGACATATTGCAGCTAAAAAGGGTACAGGCCTCTCCTTTGCCTCCTCAAGCAGGAGGTGCCCCCTCTAACCCACCGGATGATCGTTATTGGCTAAATACTAACACTGGTGGTGGTTTTATTTTTCCTGGGACTGTTGCCGTGCCGTTTGTTGGTAATAGCCGGTTATGGGAATATCAGCATCATGTTTATTATGTCAGAGATGAAAATCAAGGCGATTTTACTGTGCCAGTATTAATGCAAGGTACATTAAGTAATGGTGGTGCTAACCTGATGGATTTTCAGCCGCTTATTGAAGGTATTGAGGCTATTCATTTTATGTATGGTGTTGACACTGACGATACAGATGGCGTTTTAGCTATTGATGCCTACCTTTCTGCGGCTCAAATGTCTATTAGTAATTATTGGAATGCAGGAGCGGAAGTTCTCGCTGTTAAAGTTTATATTTTAGCAAGGGATATATTGCCAGATAATGATTTTACTAATACCAATACCTACCGACTAGGAAACCTCGTTCTTGTACCTAACGATAACTTTAGACGGCTATTACTGGTTTCAACGGTGGCTTTGCATAATGTTGGGATCGAAGAGTGGACCCCATAAAGAGAAATATATGGTTATTAATGTTAAAAAAGAAAGTGGTTTTGTTCTAGTTGTTGCGTTAGTTTTTCTCGTTGCCTTAACGGGGGTTGCATCAGCATTAATGCTAAATACGACCTCGGATATGAAAATGTCAGGAGCGAGCCAAGAAAAACTTATCGCAACTCAAGAAGCATTAGGAGCAGTTGATGAAGCTATTTCATTACAACTTGCACCCGGCGCCAGTAACCTTTTTTTGGAAACTGTTTTTCCTGAGGAAGGCACTCCAGTTGTTGTTACAGCTTTAAAAACAACAGCTTCAATTACTAACGCCAATAGTCCAGATTTGGAACCAGATTGCGGTCATTTGACAAGAGCTGATGATAATACAGAAACTAAATGCAATTGGTTAAGGCTAACTGTGACTAAAGTATATGGCAATAATGATACCAGCTCTGTTGTTGTCAATGCTGGGATAGTTCAGCAAGCAAGAGCAAAAAATAAGTAAATAGGAGGGTGATAATGAAAAAATTACTATTAGGATGTATCTTAAGTATTTCATGTTTCTCAATGGCTGAGGATATTGAACTTTATGTTGGGAATTCCGCACAGCGTATAGGTGGCAAACCCAAAGTTTTAATTATCTTTGATAATTCTGGAAGTATGGAAAATAATTCAATAACTTCTAAAACGGCTTATAATCCTGATACAGTATATGATGCGATAGGGGATCTACAAATAACGCCAAATGAACCTATTTACTATACTAAAGATTTAGGTATCGATGGCATAGTACCGATTCCTGATGGCCCCAATGAAAGGCGAAGGTTTTTAAGAGAAATAAATGGCTGTGCTTCTTCATGGGAAATTTTAGATACAATTGGTTTTTACACTGGTTATTTAAGAGAACATAAATATCAAGGTCAATCAGGTGCTTGGGAGCCAATGCCTGATAATAACGGTTTAAATATTGATGTGATTGATTGTTATGCCGATGTAGAAAATAATGATAATAGAAATGCACTTGATATGGATTCAGGGTTTCCTGTCGATGGTTTAGGTAGTAATCAATCTCCTGTCTATTACAGTGCTGCGGGTGATGATGCCGGTAGCCGACCAACATTTAATACCGGACAATTGGTTACCTTGTATACAGCAAATTATTTACGTTGGTCTCAGGCTGAGACTGCTGATATTGGCGAAACTAGTTATACCCGATTAGAAATTGCACAAGCTGCTATTTCAGACTTTATTGTTGCGAACCCAAATTTTGACTTTGGTTTACAAGTTTTTAATCACAATCATCAGGGGGAAGATGTACGTGATGGTGGTCGTGTAGTTTTTGGTATACAAAATATGGATGTAGCAGCTAAAGCTACAGTGCTGGATATTATCAATAATCAAATTGATGGCGAAACAAATACCCCTCTTTGTGAAACCCTATATGAAGCCAGTCGTTACTTTGGCGGAAAGTCAGTTGTCTACGGTGATGACGACACAAACCGTTACTCAGACGGTAGCCTTCGTTATGTTGCTAATACACCATCTAGGGATCAAACTATTGAAACGGGTAATAATTATGACTCTCCATTTAACAGCTGTACGAAGAAAATATATACCATATTAATTACTGATGGCAATCCAACAAAAGATAATGCAGCAAATGATGAAATTGTGGCATTAGATAACACTATTACGTCAACGACCTACTCAACAGATGGGCAAAATAGCGTAACTAGTCACCTTGCTCCTTTGGCATATTATATGCGTACCCATGATTTAGTCACCAATGAGTCGGCACGAGCTGATGAGATTGCTGCAGATGATTTTTCTAGGATAAGAAACTCTACTTTATCAACGATAGGGTTCGGTTTTGCCACTGCAGACATTGAAGACAATGATCCTCCAGGAGTTAAATTACTCAAAGACGCCGCTGCAAAAGGGGGCGGGAGTTATTATGCCGCCAATGACCCTAGTGGTTTAAAAGATTCTTTAGCTTCATTTGGTTGGGGGATTTCACAAGAGTCAGGCGCGTTTACCTCGCCAGCTGTAGCAACAAATAATTTTGATCGAACTAAGACCTTAAATTCAATTTACTACGCTATGTTTGAACCATCTAGTGGCCCTCGCTGGGCTGGAAACCTTAAAAAATTAAGGGTGAGTGGTAGCGAAATACAGGATAAGAATAACCAATCAGCAATAGATGATAATGGTAATATTTCAGAAGGTGCAACGTCTGTTTGGACGACCGGAGGGGCTGATGGTGATGATGTAAACAAAGGTGGTGTAGCTCAAATGTTACGTGCCAAATCTAATCGTAAGTTTTTAAGTGATGTAAAGCTAGATGGTAATAACAACCTACTGCCATTGACTCAAGCAAATGCATTAAACACTTATTTAACCACTGAAGCATTAGCTGCAGTGTTAAATGTTGTAGATGATGATGAACACCAAAATATTGACGACATGTTAGCTTGGGCAAAAGGTGATAATGTTGACCTTGAAGAGCTTGAAGATGGTTCAGTGCCGACAATTAGAACTGATGTCTTTGGCGATCCACTACACTCAAAACCTTTAGTCTTAAACTACGGCTCTGACGCCATAGAAGCAGAAGAAGGACAAGAGGCTGTTGATGCGGTGGAAGATATACGAATACTTGTTGGTACTAATGCTGGTGTTTTACATATGTTTGCTGACGGCGGGGAAACTGTTGATGAAACGTGGGCATTTATGCCAAAAGAGTTTTTGAGCAATATTAGTATTTTAAGGGACAATATACCATCGGATGATAAGGTTTATGCCATTGATGGTTCACCAACCGCTTATATTTCTGATGAAAATGGTGATGGTGCGATAAATGGCAACGACAAAGTTTGGCTGTTTGTTGGCTTAAGGCGAGGAGGTAACTCTTATTACGCACTAGATATTACCGACAAAAACAACCCCAAATTTATGTGGCATAGAACTTATGAAGGAATGGGGCAGTCTTGGTCTCAGCCTAGGGTTGCCTATTCTTTAATTAATATTGATGATGAAACTGCTAAGCCAGTGTTAATATTTGGTGCAGGCTATTCAATTGCTAAAGATGGAGAGGGGATTGGCGGTGAAGATTCTGCCGGATTAGGCATTTATATGGTAGATGCTGAAACAGGTGAGCCTCTTTGGCGTTTAAATGAAACATCTAGTGCAATTACCACAACTTTTACTGGAACGGACAGTATTCCTTCAAAAATTGGTATATTAGATAGTGACAGTGACGGCTATGTTGACCGATTATATGCAGGTGATACTGGTGGTAATGTTTGGCGTGTCGATATGCCAGGAGCTGATATTGCTGATTGGACAGTATTTCAGTTGGCATCGTTGGGTGGAGACGATAGTAATACAAATGACCGACGGTTTTTCAGTCAACCAACTATCGTTAGAGCGTTAATTACTGAAACTACAACCTCTACTGTTGAAAAATTTGATGAAGAAACACAAACTACGGTAACAACAGAGCAAATAGATCAATATAAAAAACCTTATGAAGCCATTTTATTAGGCAGTGGAGATGCAACCAATCCCGTTGGTAAAGATACCGAAGATAAATTTTTTATGGTGAAAGATGAGCATATTAGAACTCAATCGTTTACCGGAGTCGCAATCCCTGATGTTATCGAAATTACTGATTTAAAAGATTACACCTTAAATCCTTTTCAAGGCCTAGAAGGCGATGCTTTAGTTGCAGAACAACTTTTAGCTAGTGCAAAATCAGGCTGGTATATTGATTTTGCACCTGGAACTGGTGAAAAAAGCATGTCTTCGGCTGCTGTAATTTCTGGTATCGTATATTTTAGCAGTTTTACCCCAACAGAACCGCCAGATGATGATGAAGCCTGTTCTGCCTTAGGTGGTGGTTCAGCCCTTTATGCTGTGGATCTTGAGTTAGGCATAAACATTTATGACTGGCGACGTATAAGTACAGGGTTTAACCCACCTGGAGATCCAACGTTTGTGAGTGTACCCGACCCAGATGATCCAACTCGTAGCATACGAAAAATTATCGCAGGTGATTTAAAAACACTTTGTAAAGGCCCTGATTGTGTAGAAGACGATGGCACTATAAGTGATGAAAATAAATTAGGGTACAAAACCTTAAGAACTCATTTATATACTACGGAGAAGTAGTTATGAAATTTATATCTCCTAAAAAGAGAGAGATTTTCAGAATAAATAAATTGGCAAAGGGCTCTTCAATTAAAGGTTTTACTTTAATGGAAGTGATGATTGTGGTCACCATTGTCGGTATATTAGTTGCCGTTTCCTACCCAGTTTATAGTGAATTTATTTGGCGTTCCAACCGAACGGAAGCGCAGCGTGAATTGATACGCCTAGCAAATTTACAAGAACAGTTATTTGTAGACCAAAGAGCATATACTGAAACTTTAACTGATTTGGGGGTAGCATTGACTGATGGTACTTACCAAATACCAAGAGATCAAGAAAAGAAGTGGTATACCATTACTAGTGAAGTTGTTGATCGAACTTTTGTTTTAACGGCTACAGCACAAGGTATTCAACTCAAAGATACCGAGTGTTTAACACTGACCATTAGTGAGACAGGCTTAAAGACACCTACTGAAGACTGTTGGGAGTAAACAATGAAAAATGATTTATTTAAAAACTCTAAAACTTTGGCTATTGCGATAGCAACTTTACTTTTTAGTACAAATGTTAATGCCAAGCATACTAAAAATCAGCTTCAAATAGCTACTTATGATTATAAATGTCATGTTGAATTGTTAGGCGGAGGTGAAGTTGTGCACTTTGTAAATTCTGCCAGTAAAGACTTGAATGTTATTGCTAGTTCAATTATGGGTAAAAATACTATTATACCCTTTTCAAAAAAGTCCGCTGTAATTTATAACGTAGTAGAGTGTGTGATAATCTACAGTGAGTTTCAAAGCAAAGTGTCACAACGGTTAGACGATCAAACTGTTCGTTAAATAAACATTATGTCTATAAGAACGTAGTTGAATTTGTATTTATTTGATTGTTTTATTCTGGCATTAATGAGTGTTGGATGGTGAATTTTTTATAGTTGACTAATGAAGGCCAAAGTGTGAAATAAGACATAGTTTACTTAGTAAGTTATGTCTTATTAGTTATGGCGCTACGGGTACTGCACATAAAATTGTAACGGGAGGATTACCAATAAATTCATCTATGTCATCATCATCAAGATCACTACTTACGCTAGCTCTTCCACTAGCACTAATGGTAATTCCTCTATTAAAGTCTGTTTCATCTTCTGGGCAGTAGATAAAATCACCATTGGTTGTTGATAACAAACCAGTAGCCTGAAATGTAACAGCTTCATCATTAGTGTATTGTAAATCATCATTTTGTTGAATAGCTGCTTTAACTTTAACTACAGTCTCTCCTGCATCTAACTGTTCGTTATTATTTAAGTCAATAAATACAGTCACTGGACCAGCCCAATTTACTCTACACGCATTCGATTGATTTAAAGGGCACATAGTGGTAGTTAAACCCATGTTTACAGCGGTATTTCTGGTAGTCAAAATTAAGCGTTGTAATTCAGAAATCTCGTTGTCAACACGCATTTTAATAAGAAACTCACCCAAGTTTGGTAAAGCAATAGCTGAAATTATCCCTATCATTGAAACACCAACCATTAACTCAATAAGGGTGAAACCTTTAACTACTTTTATAAATGCTTTTTTTTGTACTGAAATTGTTCTTTTTGAATTTGACATAAGTTTACCAACCCACAAAATTGATACAACATTCCTATAACAGTTATACCATTTATCGTCATTTTCGGCTAGTAGTTAAATGTCCTGTGCATAAAGGAAATAAAAGTAAACTAATGTCTATAACGCAGCTCTATCGACAAACGATCTCACTTCCGTTTCTTTTTTCATCTTTGCCATCATGATCTAGATCTGTTGATGGATAAAACCGTCCCGATGTAGCAACAACAATGGCCCGAGAAAAGTTGTCAAAATCTTGAGGGCAGTATTTGAGTGTGCCATTAGATCCCCAGCCAGTAGTTCGCCCTGTAGGGGCGAATTTTATTCTATTTCTTGTTAAGCCATATTGTAATTTGTCTGCAATCTTTATCGCAGGTTTCATTCTAATGATCACCTCATTTGATTCAGGGCTAAATATTTTGTCATCATTAATATCAATAAAAACTACTATCTGATTCTGCCAATCGGTACTGCAGTGATAGTTGGCATCTAGTGGACAAAGAGTCACATCTTGGTTGGCATTTATTGCACTATTTCTGGCAATAAGCAGTAGTCGATGCAGTTGAGAAATTTCATTATCAACACGAATTTTAATAACAAATTCATTAAAATTAGGAACAACTATCGCTGTTAATACGGCTAAAATGATAATAGAGACCATCAATTCGACCAATGTAAATCCTTTACATTTATTCATAATTCCACCATTCCTTGATGACTATAATTAATTCCTACACATTAACTATAGCCATCAAATTGATGGTTGCAATAAAATTTGTTTTTGAAAATTCCTAATTAGGAATAAATTGTCGGAATGGCATTACGTTTATGAAGGGTTTTATTATAGATATTTATAATTAAGTCATTTACTGCTTGAGGCACTAGTCTACCTTCTAAGAAGTCATCAAGCTGGTCGTAGCTAATACCTAACGCATCTTCATCTTTTTTACCAGGTGCTAGCTCTTCAAGATCTGCAGTAGGGGCCTTTACAACAAGTGAGTTTGGCGCTCCTAATGTTTTTGCAATTTCTCTTACCTGACGTTTTGATAAACCAAATAAAGGGGCTAAATCGCAAGCGCCATCTCCCCATTTTGTGAAAAAACCGGTTATGTTTTCTGCTGAGTGATCTGTACCTAACACTAAACCTCCAACAATGCCTGCAATATGATACTGGGTTACCATTCGAACTCTAGCTTTTACGTTACCTTTTGAAAAATCTACCTGTGATTCGCTTTGCTGTAATGCACCTACAGATTCTAAAGCAGCAAGAACTTCATCGTGTATACCATTGGCACCATTTTGAATATTAGTTGTTAAGCATTTACTTGGTTGGATAAAGTTTACTGCTAATTGAGCATCATCCTCATCAGCTTGAACGTCGTAGGGTAGTCTAACTGCAATAAATTGATATTGTTGATTTGTGTTTTCTTGATTAAGCTCATTAATAGCAAGTTGAGCTAATCGTCCGCAAGTTGAAGAGTCAACACCACCACTAATACCTAAAACTAAAGTTTTTAAAGTTGAATTTGTTAGTTGCCTTTTAATGAAGTTAATACGGCGAGATATTTCAAATTGTACGTCGATAACAGGTAAAACTTTCATTTCTGCAATAATTAATTGCTGATTCATGGGGAGCCTTGAATTCATTTTTAAATAATTCACTAGTGTAGCAAATACAATTGTATTTGATGATAGTAAATCACCGCTAATAAACTTTTTCTTTCCATAAAAAATAGCTACAAACGAAAGAGTAATTTCTATATCCTTAGTGGCATGAACTATTAATGGTATTGGTAACTTTAGATGAAAAAAATAGAAGCGATAATTAAACCGTTTAAAATGGATGATGTAAGAGAAGCTTTGAGTGAAATTGGTATTACCGGTATGACTGTTTCTGAGGTGAAAGGGTTTGGCCGCCAAAAGGGTCATACTGAGTTATATCGTGGCGCAGAGTATATGGTTGATTTTTTACCGAAAGTTAAACTTGAAATTGTAGTACCCGCTACAGATGTAGAACGTTGTGTGAATGCAATTTTAGAAACTGCTCAAACAGGTAAAATTGGTGATGGTAAGATTTTTATAACTGATGTTGAGCGAGTGATTCGAATTAGAACCGGAGAAGAAAACGAGTCAGCAATTTAATCTTTTGTTCAGATATTCAAAAGCCGATAGCAATCATTGACAATTGCTATCGGCTTTTTTTGTTTTTAACATTAATTTATTAAAGAGTTCTTAGGGTAATTAGCCGCTAATACTTGTAAAGCATTTCGTTTTAAATCATCAAGACCCAATTGCTCGTAGCTCTCAATCATAATTTCTAAAGCTTCTTCAACTTCAAGGCTCGGTGAGAAATACTCAACAATATATCTACCTCTATTTGCTGCCGAAGCAAAAGCTTCACGCTTAATATAATACCTTGCTACCGATAATTCATACTGGGCAAGTCTCGATTTTATTTTAATCATGCGCTTTCTAGAATCTGCTGCGTATTTACTACTAGGGTATTCATCGACAATTTTTCTAAAATCACTAAACGCTTCTCTAGATGAAGTTGGATCTCTATCTGAACGGTCAATGCCTGCTAGGTCTTGAAATAAATTAGTTTCTGAAGATTCATTAATCAGTGCTCTCATATAATAAACATAATCAATGTTTGGGTGATTAGGATTTAATTTTAAAAACCTATCGGTAAGAGCTATTCCTTGATCTGAATTACTACTTTTGTAGTAAGAATATATTAAATCAAGTTGAACTTGATGTGATATAGGACCAAATGGAAATCTTGAGTCAATGGCTGAAAGGATCTGGATCGCTTTTTGATATAAACCATTATCCAATGCTTCACGAGCATCAACAAAAAGCGCCTGCGCTGATTTATCTGGAATTTTATCAATTTCACTCTCTGAAGAAGAGCAGCCAATTAGAGCTAGTGATAACACTAGAAAGATAATTTTTATTGTCATTTTTGCCATATTCTTCGTATCACTACACTGTTTTAGTTAAAATAAATATCAAACACCCGCATAAACGGGTAAAATAATCACTGGCATTCTACCCCAGCAATCTTTCCTTGCACAGCGCTAATGCCAATTTGATTAACGAAACCAAGCTAAAGAAAGGTAAAGAGAGTTTAATGTCTGAAAAAATACAACATAAAGATATCGTTCCTGAATCATGTTTGGGAAAACGTTTGGACCAAAGTTTGGCTGAAATGTTCCCCGATTATTCACGTTCAAGATTAAAAGAGTGGATTTTAGCCGGTCAAGTTCAAGTTAATGGTGAAGTATTAACTAGAGCAAGAGAGAAAATGTTTGGTGGCGAAAAAATTGCAATTAATGCTGAAGTTGAAGCTGAAGTGCGTTTTGATGCTCAAGACATACCGTTAAATATTGTTTATGAAGATGACGATATACTGGTAATAAATAAACCTGCAGGCCTTGTTGTTCATCCAGGAGCCGGTAACCCGGATGGCACTGTTTTAAATGCCTTACTTCATTATTGCCCACAAGTAGATGTCGTACCACGTGCCGGAATAGTGCATAGGTTGGATAAAGACACTACTGGGTTAATGGTAGTCGCTAAAACAATTGCGGCGCAAACTAATTTAGTTGAATCTTTACAAGCACGGGAAATTACTCGTGAGTATGAAGCCATTGCTAGTGGTTTAATGACTGCTGGTGGTGTAGTAGATGAGCCTATTGGTAGACATTCAACAAAGCGTACCAATATGGCGGTTAGTTTTACTGGTCGTCCATCGGTAACACATTATCGCGTATTAGAGAAATATCGATTGCATACACGATTACGTTTACGCTTAGAAACGGGGCGTACTCACCAAATTCGTGTTCATATGGCGCATATATCACATCCGTTAGTGGGAGATCCTAATTATGGTGGCCGTCCTAGACCACCAAGAAATGCAACTCCCGAATTGATGGATACTCTCAGAGCGTTTAAGCGTCAGGCACTTCATGCGGCAATGCTATCTTTGTTTCATCCTATAACTGGTGAAGAGATGACATGGCATGCAGATATACCTGAGGATTTAAAAAACCTCGCTAAAGTATTACGTGAAGATACTAAGTTAAATGGCACTGAAGAATATTAGTCCATATTTACATTACGTCTCATGGCCAGCACAAAATGTGCTGGCTTTTACTACCACTCGACGTCCCCATTCTTTAATTTCATCAAAGTTTGACAACTTCTCAAAATTTTCGGCATTTAATTTAGGTGATCATGTT
Organism: Colwellia sp.; assembly: GCA_022969175.1. Lineage (GTDB taxonomy): Bacteria > Pseudomonadota > Gammaproteobacteria > Enterobacterales > Alteromonadaceae > JALJPB01. Next base: position 25,334 of record JALJPB010000054.1, read on the forward strand.
GGTGATAAACATGAAAATGTTGTAAATAACCGTAATACCTTACTAAGCATTTTACCAAAAAACTCAGTTGTTCAGTGGTTTGAGCAAGTTCATGGTAATGATGTCGCTATCATTGAATCTTTTTCTGAACATGTCGTGATTGCCGATGCAGCTATAACCAAACAAAAAAATATTGCTCTAGCTATAATGACAGCAGATTGTCTTCCTATTGTATTATCCACCAGAGATGGTGATGAAATTGCGGTAATTCATGGTGGTTGGCGGCCACTGGTAAAAGATATAATCAATCATACAGTAAATAAAATGGCGGCTGTTAATAAGGATATTGTTGCATGGTTAGGTCCTTGTATTGGTGCTGATGTTTTTGAAGTTGGTGAGGAAGTGAAAGAACAGTTTATTCAACAATCACCAATATATGAACAGGCCTTTATATTACAAGAAACTTTTTTGGCTAATATTGGACAGAGTGGAGAAAGCAAATATTTAGCTAACTTGTCGCTTATTGCTAGGTTACAACTTAATCAACTAGGTATTTTTGATATTAACGAGTTATCTCATTGTACCTTTAGTCGGAATCAGGAATATTTTTCATATCGCAGAGATGGTCAAACAGGACGTATGGCTACGATTATTTGTCGTCAGTAATAGTAGTTTATTGTTTTAAATCAAAAAATCACTAAGCAATAGCTTGAAAAACACCTATTCATCCCTATTTATTATAGTAGATAGATAAATTACAGTAGAGGTATTTATGCGCTTAGACCGCTTTACTCAATCACTTCAAGTCGCTATTTCTGATGCAAATTCTCTTGCACTTGGTCGAGATCATCAATTTATTGAACCAATTCATTTGATGCTGGCATTACTGAATCAAAATGCAAATACCGTTATTCCTTTGTTTAAGAGTGCAGGTCTAGATATTCGGTCTCTACGTAAACAAATTGAATCTGCAGTTACTTCTTTAGCCCAAGTTGAGGGGGTTGGTGGTGATGTTCAGTTATCATCTTCCTTAGGGAGTTTACTTAATTTATGTGATAAATATTCTCAAAAGTTGGGGGACAAATTTATATCCTCTGAAGTGTTTGTCCTATCTGCGTTAGAAGATAAAGGCGCACTAGGGCAAGCATTAAAATCTTTAGGGGCTAATAAACAGCGGATTAAAGACGCGATTACACATATTCGTGGTGGCGAGAGTGTAGATGAGCCAAATGCAGAAGATAATCGTCAAGCGTTATCAAAATATACTATCGACTTAACTGAACTTGCTGAACAAGGGAAATTGGATCCCGTTATTGGTCGTGATGATGAAATTCGTCGTACTTTACAAGTACTACAGCGACGTACCAAAAACAACCCCGTTCTTATTGGTCATCCTGGTGTTGGAAAAACCGCAATTGTTGAAGGGCTAGCACAACGAATTATTAACCACGAAGTGCCGGAAGGTTTAAAAAATAAAAGAGTTTTATCATTAGATATGGCTGCACTAGTTGCTGGCGCTAAATATCGAGGCGAATTTGAAGAGCGTTTAAAAGCAGTACTCAATGAATTGTCAAAAGAAGAGGGGAGTATTATTCTCTTTATTGATGAATTACATACTATGGTAGGGGCTGGGAAGTCAGATGGTGCAATGGATGCTGGTAATATGCTAAAACCTGCACTTGCCCGTGGTGATTTGCATTGTGTTGGGGCAACGACATTAGATGAATACCGTAAATACATTGAGAAAGATGCCGCTTTAGAACGTCGTTTTCAAAAGGTTATCGTTGATGAACCTAGTGTCGAGGACACCATTGCTATTCTACGAGGGTTAAAAGAGCGTTATGAGTTACATCATAATGTTGATATTACCGATCCTGCCATAGTTGCTGCCGCAACATTATCCCATCGATATATCAGCGATCGTAGATTACCAGACAAAGCTATTGATCTTATTGATGAAGCTGCATCAAGTATTCGATTACAAATGGATTCAAAACCAGAAGACCTTGACCGATTAGAGCGTCGCTTAATCCAACTTAAACTTGAAAAAAAATCGCTAGAAAAAGAATCTGATGATGCCTCAGTAAAACGTCTTACACTTATATCTCAAGAAATTGATAATTTACAACAAGGCTATGATGAGTTAAGTGAAGTTTGGAATACTGAAAAAGCAGCATTACATGGAACCCAAGCAATAAAAGAAGATTTAGAACAAGCTAGAATTGAGCTGGAAGCTGCAAGGCGGGCTGGTGATTTAAATTTAATGGCCGAATTACAATATGGCAAGCTACCAGAATTAGAAACCCAGTTAGATTTGGCTAGCCAAGCTGAGATGTTAGAGATGACATTATTGACCAATAAAGTCACAGAAGTTGAAATCGCTGATGTTTTAAGTCGCGCTACAGGGATACCTGTGGCAAACATGTTAGAAGAGGAACGCGATAAGCTCTTGTCTATGGAGAAACAACTTCATAAACGTGTTATCGGACAATCTGAAGCCGTTATCTCAGTTTCAAATGCAATAAGACGATCACGGGCAGGATTATCAGATCCGAATCAACCGATAGGATCATTTTTATTTCTTGGCCCAACAGGGGTAGGTAAAACAGAGTTGACTAAAGCATTAGCTAACTTTTTGTTTGATAATGAAAGTGCCCTAATTCGTGTAGACATGTCAGAATTTATGGAGAAACACTCTGTTGCTAGGTTAGTGGGAGCGCCTCCAGGTTATGTTGGTTATGAAGAAGGTGGCTATTTAACTGAAGCCGTTAGACGCAAACCGTATTCAGTAGTTCTCTTGGATGAAATTGAAAAAGCACACCCTGATGTCTTTAATATATTGCTGCAAGTGCTAGACGATGGGCGTTTAACTGATGGGCAAGGAAGAACCGTAGATTTTAAAAATACAGTTATTATTATGACATCAAATATCGGCTCTGATATTATCCAAAGCTTTGGTGATGATAGCCAATATGATGCGATGAAACAAAGCGTTATGAACGAAGTTGGTAAAAACTTTAAACCAGAGTTTATTAATCGAATTGATGAGTCTGTTGTTTTCCATCCATTACTTTGTGAACAAATTCAACAAATTGCAGCTATCCAAATTAATGCATTAGCAGGGAGACTAAGTGAGCGGAATATTGAGCTACAGGTTTCTGAACAAGCATTAAAAATTATATCTGATGCTGGCTTTGACCCTGTGTTTGGCGCTAGGCCATTGAACAGAGCAATCCAACAAGGAATTGAAAATCCATTGGCTCAAAAAATACTAGCGGGTGATTATGTCGCAGGTGAAATTATAAAAGTTGATGTTAGTGAAGGTAAATTGATATTTCTTTAAGTTAGATGACGGCTATTAATAGGGCCGTCTTTCATATTTGATTACTAATATATTTAAAATTGGCTAATTACTTATCCACATTACAATATATATCAATATGCTTATCGGTTAATTCAAGTTCTGCTGTTATGTCATCACCTGTTAATAACATATCATTACCGTCTTCGTCTTTAATAAGTACTTTCTTAAAGCTTGTTAAGATTTTTTTATTTGCTTGAGCTGATTTACAGTTTTGAGCAAACATTTTGATATTTTTTTCTGCTCGTTCGGTATATTCTTGATCTTGAACATTAGGTGTTTCTTCTGATTGCACTGACTCATTAATCTCGTCAATAGAAGAAGAATATGCTACTTGTATATCTACTATTGTTGCATCTTTATCTGCTGGATGTGAATTACTAAAATGTACAATACCCTTATCGTCAATCCATTTGTAAATTGTGACGTCCGAGGCAAATACTGAATTTACCAATAGTAAGATGCTACAGCTTATTAGTTTTACACGCATTATCCGATCCTAATCTTTTGGTTTATTCTATGACTAATTATCAGTCTTTGAAGAACCTTGTATATAGAAGGTTATTTTGACAATAGATTTAGTGTACACAAGTTTTTCTTATATTTCTCGTTTGCTTGGATAAATATTGCTGATAATTATACAAATAAAGTAAAGTTTGATGAATTGTAAAAGTAAAAAGTAAAATCAATGGTCGGCTAAATAATTTACAAAACATTACCGTAGCCAAAATGCATTTCATCGTTTGCTAGACAATTATTTAGCAAGAAAATGCCTATATTGTTTGATTAAACATCAATACAGCTGTGGATTGTATGAAAACCAAACTTTTACAAAGTTAATTGAAATTAAACTCAAAAAAGGGTTGACGAAAAATCAAAAGTGTCTAGAATGCGCATCCAGTTC
>JALJPB010000055.1 GCA_022969175.1 Colwellia sp.
TTGGTGCTTTGTGAAGAGTATTCTGGCTTGATCTTCACTAACAGGCTTAGGCTCTGTAAGTTGTTGCCACTGGTAGCTTCGCTTATGCCTATTTTGAAGAAAATGTTGTTCAAGGGCCTTGTCTTTGAAAACATAAAATATGCCTGGAGATATGGCAATAGGCTCATCATCAAGGGTTCTTTCAATATATGACTTTAACTCTGCTTGGGAAAAATATTTCTGAAATGTATTTCTTGATGTAATCACACCATCTTTATATGGTTTAAATTGAGCTAAATAGCTTTCATTAGCTAGCATTGCAGAAATGACTAACAATTTACCCGCTGCTTCCCATGCACCTAATACAGCACCAATTCTTTCGTCTTGATCTTCAATAACATTAATCACAAAGCCAATATTAACCACATCTGAATTAATTATTTCTGAGTCAGGTCGAAAGTTAGGATCCCAGCCAAGCGCATCAATTCCATGAGCCTCAAGCTCCCTGATGTCATCTCCTCTACCACAACCGTAATCAAAAATTGAAAACTCTCCTGATAGAAATCCATTTTTTGCGAGAGTTTTCATAGGGGCTGATAATTCATGTCTTACGATGGCTGTTTTATGCCTATCAATTTCCTTCTCATTATTAACATTGCTATTCACTGCTGAATTTCTAAATAAACGTCCATCAACTAACTCATAGCCATGCTTCGTAATTAATCGTTCCCAAGAGTTTCTAAACCCTATCATACGATTATTTTCATACAGGCCAGCCGCTTCACCTTCTTGAGTGAGCATACAAAAATGATCATGAAATTCATGGTCTTTAGGAACCATTGTTTCTTTTCGATGAAGGATTGGTGGGTTTTCTTGTTCGGAATAGCTTGTAATTCGATGCGATAACTTTGTTAGGTCAACATTCACACTCTGCTCTAAGGCTGGGTAAGAGTCTTCAAAAAACAATGGATAATTTAACAAAGATAAGCGGAAATCATTTCGAAAGACTTTAATTAAATTCCAATTAGCATCCTCAATTTTTAAAGCTTTGGCGACAATCTTAATGAACTTTGATAGTGCCTCAGGAACATCTGAAAATGTATCCTTATGAAAATAAATTGAGTCAGGTAGTTTCTTACCTACATCAAGTGAGTTGACTAATTCTTTAAATTGCTCTGCATTCATTGTATTAATTCTTCCGCTAGTACTTTAGCTTCATTGCCGTAGGCTTTTCTACCCGGAATTCGTCTGCCTTTGTCACTGACATTCATAACTTGTAGGTGCCTTTCTGATTCAAACCCTACGCTTACATGTAATGGTCTATCATTTCCGTAATAGTAAATTTTATCAAAATCTAAATGATTTACTACAAATAGCATAACTTCATCCATTTGCTTTTCATAACCATTAACAATGAAATCGCAGGCTAAACCGTGTCGTTTGCATATTTGCTTATTAGCTTGATTTAACTCGGATGCAGCGTGTTGGTCAATTTTTGGGTAAGTACCGGATGAACTTTTTTTCTGAATATATCTGTTTAGTTCAGGTGAGACAAAACCGTATGTAATTTTAATATCGCCAAATTTTTTGATTACTGGGAGTAAAACTGTTTCGATAAGCATTAAAGTGGATTGTATTGATTCCAGTTCTTTGGGTGAGTTATCTATGGATATGTCATGGTTTGCTTGATACCAGTTTAACAACTGATACGCTATGGGGTGCTTTAGCAATAACTGTTTATCATGAAGTTGATATAAAAAGGTATTTCCTTTTTTTACAAATTTCAAATTACCTGAAACTCGCATGTGCATCAGTTCGCAATCTGAAATACTTAAAAGTTTTTTGAACTCTTTAGAAGAAAAAAGTAAATTCTGCGGCATAGAATGACTTAACAGGTAAATGATTAAATAACCATATCATAATGAAAAATTAACGTATTGGCTTTTATATATCACGGAGTAGAGGAAACGAATATATTAAGTTTATAGGAAACATCTAGTTGATTTGTTTTTGTTAGAATAATCTTATCACAATGCTAATTCTGACAAATAATTTGCATATTTACTATTGAAAAATATTGATTAACATAATGATAGCCTTATCATTATGTTAGCGGAGAGCATTAATAAAGGGGTAGTGATGACGTTTAAAGTTCAAAGAAGAGAAGATAAAAATAAAGGAACCATTTACGGGGTTTTTCATAAAGAATTACTCATACATAATGAGTATAGTAGATCTGCGGCTGACCAAATTGTTGATCAATTAAAATCAGGTACATTATTAAGTGATATCTTATCTAAGAAAATTGAATACCAGTCTAATTTCAAATTAAATGAACAAATAAGTATAGAAAAAGAAAAATCAGAAAATCTTAGTCATAAAGTACATATACTACAACTTCAGATAAATGAATTTAAGCAATGTGTAACTAAGCCGGAACACCTAGACCATCAAATCCTTTATGACATTATACGTATTATGAGTGATTATGAATTAGAATGTACGCATGCGATTGAGTTTCACGAATTAGTAATTGAAGTAAAGAATAAGAGATTCACATATAGCATACAGCTGTCAAAATATATCGTCCAATCCAATCTACAAAACAAGTACCCTAATATATCTGGAGTAGTCAAGATGCAAGATGCAGATAGGGAATGGAATCTTGATGGGGGGTTTCCTAGGAAGATCTTCGCTCTTGTTTGCCAAGAACTTAACTTAAAGGACCAAGGTTCTAATGCAAAAGCGGTTGGCTTTACTCCTTTTAAAGAGTTAAATTCATGATTTTAAGTAGATAGTCGAACAGTTTCAACGCTTCTGGAAAAATTCCAACGTAACTAAAATCCACAAACATAAACACTCGGACAGTAAATGATTTAATATTTATTTCTGGTCTGATATAGCAACAGCATAAGCCCACCATTGAGAAAAACCCCATACTCCATGAGATTTCCCACACATATTTGGTGAAATTCACTGACTTAAGTTTTAATTGAAAAAGTCATTATCAGTTTTAGATATTAAAACTCAATATCTATTGATTTTTTAAACGAAGATAAAGAGAATTGTTAATACCATATCCAAATCAATCGTTTATATTGCCTTTGTGATTTGTATGTATTCGTTCTAATTTACTCTGTCTTCATTTTAGTTTGTTATAACTAATCTTCGTTTTTAATTGTTATAACTACTATGCTACCAACCTTACTGAAAGTTATGGATACCTATTCTTATCCTGTATAAAGCAACAGAATTTGATGCTTAACTGTCCGTGATTAATTTCAAAATTATGAAGATTGTCCCTAACTATCTCATTTAATCGAACCTAGTCACTCTGCTGATTTTTGGTTATGTGTTGAACGGGCAATGCCAGATTATAAAGAACGGAAAAAATGGCTAGCTGAGCATGGTATGGATGTTGAGGGTCTTTAACACCTCTAAAGACAGGGTAAGCCATTGACAGCAAAGGTTATTTGATGTACTATTCGCAACTTAAGTGATTTTAGGTTAATGGTTAGTGGTAGTAGTTCAAATCTCCTACCAGTTGCTTTGCTCGTAATTGCCTTTTTAGTTATTTTTTTATTCGCGTACTTAAAAAACCGCCTATTAACTTCAACTACATTGGAACTGAGCCATAGTCTCAGTAAAGGAGATACAATTATGGAAAAAGCAAAACATTACTTCACTCTAATTTTAGCGTCATTGTTTGAAACAATCATGGCAATTGGAGCAAGTAACTGGGCCTCGGTTGGGCCATTAACCTAAAATCATTTATCCCCACTTCATTTAGTCAACACGACAACTTAATCCCACAGCCAAAAGTACAATTATTTAATCGTTAATAATTGTCATAAAGCAGTATTTTTGTTATCTTTCTTATGCTTACGGGCAGATTTTTGATTGCGTATCGCAGTTTTTGATTCAAATGCTATATAACATTTGCTACCTTTGGTCTTCCGGCTTTATCAGCTGTTGACTATCTTCCTCTTTACTTTCGCGTAAGAGTGCCCGTAAGCACTATCTCCAGAGGGAACTGAATTAATGTCACAATTAGCTAAACTTAAGAAAAGTTCATCACTAAAGGATATTGCTGAACTGCTTGGATATACGCCACAAAGTCTTAGCTATATTTTGTACAAAATCGATGACTCTAAATTATATACCTCATTTACTATTCCTAAAAAATCAGGTGGTGATCGAACAATTCTGAAACCATGCGATAAATTGAAGTTATTACAAAAGTGCTTATCAAATTTATTATATGAATGTCTTGATGAGATAAAACCTAAAGGTGAAAAGTTAAAAGACTTTCAAGGGGATGATAATACAAAAGGGAAAAAGAAAAGAGCTGTAAAATCTATTTCTCATGGTTATGAAAAAGGTCTTTCTATTTCAACCAATGCCGAAATGCATATAAATAAAAGATATGTTTATAACATAGATATAAAGTCTTTTTTCCCTTCATTTAACTTTGGACGAGTCAGAGGATACTTTCTGAAGAATAAGAAATTTAAATTACATCCTAAAGTTTCAACAATTATTGCTCAGATAGCATGCTTTGATAATCAATTACCCCAAGGAAGTCCATGCTCTCCGGTAATTTCAAATTTAATTGCTAAAAATCTCGATTTTCAGTTACTAGCCTTAGCTAAAAACAATAGCTGTACATACACAAGGTATGTCGATGATTTAACATTTTCGACGAACTTAAAAGACTTTCCTAAAAAAATTGCTTATAGAAAACTATGGTCACTTCGTAAAAATGAATGGCTATTAAGCAACGCTATAACTGAAATAGTCACAAGGTCAGGTTTTACAGTTAATGCAAAAAAATGTCGCATGCAACTGAATAACTCTCATCAAGAAGTTACGGGGCTTACTGTAAACAAAAAGGTTAATGTGCCAGCTCATTATTATCGTAATGTTAGGGCAATGTGCAATCACTTTTTCCGTGAAGGGAGTTATTATATACCTTCAGATAAGGTTAAAGTCCAAAAGGTGAAATTAACTTTTATTGGAAGGTTTACAACTTGGTTTAGTAAATCACCACCAACCCAAACCCCTGTTATTTCGGACAAAAAACTAGTTAACTCAATAGAAATACTGCAAGGTAAATTAGCCTATATATATAATGTAAAGTCATATAGAAACAGGTTTTCAAGAGTTGGTTACCGTCCATCACGTCATGATGGAATCAGAAGGAAAGAGAATGACAATAATCCATTTCCACCTTTAGATCGATGTGATACTTACACTGATGAAAACCATATATTAGCGCTTGATGGTATTCGAAACTTATATGGGCGATTTTTATTTTTTAAGTATTTTTATTTTTTACAGAAGCCATTAATCATATGCGAAGGAAAGACAGATAGTGTTTATTTAAAGTGTGCTATTGAAAGGTTAGCAAGCTCATACCCGAGTTTGCATAAGGACAATGATGGTATTCCGAAATTGTCCTTTTTCAATAGAACTCCAACAAATACTGAGATGTTAAAGTTAGCAGAAGGAACTCCAGGCCTTAATTACTTGATCGATACTTACAAACGACTTTTTAAGTCCTACTCTTGCCAAGGTAAACTGTTTCCCGTCATTTTTATTGTTGATAATGATGATGCTGGCAGAGGTACTATAAGAAAAGCAGATGGAATTAAGAAGAATAACCGGAAAGCTAAAAAAATTACTAAAATAAGACATCCAAATTATTATTTTGAAAATTTATATATTGTGCCTGTACCGAACTTGGGCCGAAAGGACAGCGATATTGAAGATCTTTTTGAAGATGAAGTTATTAATACAAAGTTAGACAAGAAATCTTTTTATCGTCAGAACAAAGGTCTTGATACAAGTAAGCATTATGGTAAGGCACACTTTTCGGAGTATGTTGTTAAAGTAAAAAAAGACCGTATAAATTTTGATAAATTCAAAGGACTATTAAATACCATTGAGGATATTATTGCTAGTCACAACCCTTATGACCTGGATTAGGACACCTTAAATTTGATGCTTATTCATACCACCCGCCTATACCGATAATTGCAGGGTACTCTCTTTACATTTATTGAAGATATGCTTAATCGAAAATTTCTATAATCCAAATATTTGCCCCATGGTATATAGGCTCTGTAGAGTTTCACGCTTCTGGAAAAAATTCCAATGAAACTAAAACCCACACATAAACACTCAGACAGTAAATGATTTAATATTTATTTCTGGTCTGTATATAGCAACAGCACAAACCCACCACTGAGACAAAACCCATTCTCAATGAGATTTACCATATATTTGGTGGAATTTAATGACTTTAGTTTGAATTTGAAAAATCGTTATCAGTTTTTGATTTAAAAACAGGGTATCAATTTATTATCGTTTGGCTTGGTGTGTTCTCAATATTTTATTGGGGCTATGAACTTACTCAACTACTATCAAAATTTAATGAACATTAAAGGCACTTAGTCGTTAATCTTGGATTTGCACTATATTTTGTCCGACTTTTGATTATCAAAAAAAAGATTGAACACGGGCTTCCACTATTGTCTTTGTCTCTATTTAATTAAAATGTCTCTATTTGCATCTAAATGTCTTCATTTGTAATCGTAAAAACCAACTACACACTCTGACCACAAGCCCAACCACTCGCCCAAGCAAATTGAAAATTATAACCGCCGAGCCAACCAACAACATCAATCACTTCACCAATAAAATATAGCCCCGGTGCTTGTTTAGCTTCGAAGGTTTTAGATGAGAGCTCATCGGTATCAACACCGCCTAAGGTAACTTCTGCTGTTCTATAGCCTTCAGTGCCATTGGGTTTTATCTGCCATGTATGAATATAGTCGCTTAATGCTGCTATTTCGGCGTGGTTAAGTTGGTTGATGTTTTTATCAGGGATAGCCTCGCTTTTAATTAAAGACTCAATAAAGCGTTTAGGCAGTACAGTAGATAATTGATTTTTTAGTGACTTTTGACCTTGGTTTTCTCGCCAATCGCTAATAAGTAATTCTAGATTACTCTCGGGTAACAAGTTAATCGTTACTGCTTGGCCAGCACGCCAGAATGAGGAAATTTGTAAAATTGCTGGGCCTGACAAGCCGCGATGAGTAAAGAGAATGTTTTCTTTAAAGGTAGTGCCATCTTCGCTAGTGACTTCTGTCGCTATACTAATGCCAGATAAACCGTCAAAACGTTGTTTGTCGTGATCGTGTAAGGTAAATGGCACTAACGCTGCAGTGGTGGGTAATACATTTAAGTCAAACTGCTCTGCAATCTTATAACCAATAGGGCTAGCACCAAGTTTAGGCATAGTTAAGCCACCAGAAGCGACCACTAATGATTGGCATTGGTAGTTACTTTCATTGGTTTTAACTAAGTAGCCGTTGTCATTTTTTATGACAGCTAAAACTTCATTTCTTAATTTTACCGTAACACCTGCCCATTCGCACTCGGTCATCAATATATCTACGATGTCTTGCGCGCTGTCATCACAAAATAATTGCCCCAGGGTTTTATGATGATAAGCAAGGCCGTGTCGATCTACTAAATCGATAAAGTCTTGTGAACTGTATCGGCTAAGGGCAGATATTACAAAATGCGGATTTTGGCAAAGAAAATTGCTCGGTTCGGCATTTTCATTGGTAAAATTACAACGGCCACCGCCACTGATCAGTATTTTACGACCTGGCTTTTTGCCCATGTCGATTACCGTGACACTTTTGCCGCGATAACCGGCACTGGCGGCGCACATTAAACCTGCAGCACCGGCGCCAATAATTAATACATCTGAAGTTTCTATAGTCAAAATTTACAGCTCACTCGTTATACGTTTGCTTCGGTCATAATACTGGTGGTGCCTTTTTTCGCCATTTCAGCCAAGTCTTTATCAACAAAAAACAAGGCATGACCGTCATGGCCAACTAAGTTAATTTTGTCTAATACACTTTTGAATAAAGTTTCTTCCTCGTGCTGCTCGGCAACGTACCATTGTAAAAAGTTGAAGGTAGAATAATCTTGATTGGTGAACGCTTTATGGGCTAAACCGTTAATTTTTTCGGTAATTAAACATTCATGTTCGTAGGTTTTTTCGAAAACATCTGCTAACGATTCAAACTCATGTGGTGGCGCATCAATCGAGCCTAAAATAGGTAAAGCACCTGTTTCACTTACATAGGTAAATAAACGTGTCATGTGATCCATTTCTTCAGCGGCGTGTTTACGCATAAATTCAGCAGCGCCTTCAAAGCCTTTTGCATCGCACCATGCACTCATTTGCAAGTATAAGTTTGAAGAATAAAACTCTAAATTTATTTGTTGGTTCAACTCAAGAACCATGTCTTCTTTTATCATAAGAAATCTCGTAATGATGGCAATAAACTATTTGAGATGAATTTTGCCTTGTTAACCCCTTATCTTCAAGGCTAATGATTATTGATATCGGCTTTATTGATCAATAACGGCTTTAAGTTCGAGTAAACGTTTGTTTTCAGCAAGGGATAAGGACGATAAATCGACAGCTTCTACTATCGCTTTAGCGTCAATTTTCAAGCCTTGGTTGTAGAGTTGTTTCGCTAAAAAATACTGGGCTTGCGCTTTTTTAGCGCCATCATTCGCTAATGTTGAATAGTGTATTGCCTTAATATAATTTTGTTTGGCGGCATCAAAGTCATAATTGCTTATTTGGCTTTGTGCTAAATTAAAATATACCGTGGCGATTTGTTGATCATTGTCATATCTTTTAGCCCAAACAATTGATTCAAGCCAATAGTCTATTGCTTGTTGTTTGTATTTTAAGCGGTCAGCTAAATGGGCTAAATGACCATATAAATCTAACTTAAATGCTGGGTCTTGCCGTCTTTGGTATTTTACGGCTAACGACTGCAGTGTTTGGTAAGCTTGTTGGTACTCACCGACATACATTTTTATATTGGCTAGCTGAATAAGTAACATAGGGTCGGGGTAGGCGTTGTGCATTAAATCAAGTTGCTGTTCTGCCTTGTTAATGTATTTTTTACTTTCTGCTTTGATCGCTTTTTCGTTAATGTCATTATCAAATGCTAAGCTTTTTGCGTAATAAATGTAGATACTAACTTTGAAAGGCACAGGTAAATCATCGATGTTGATCCAAGGTTTGGTCACTGCGTTTAATTCGTTGATATTTTGTAAAAGAAAAAGTGATTCAATTTTATACTGCATCAAATCATACCAAATACGACTTTGCTCTTTGGTGGTTAGCAGCGTTAAATTTACTTCGGTTAAGCATTGAGCTGGCGATTTTGAGCAAATTTTATGAATTTCAGAGATGTTTTTTGCTGGTGAGTGCGCAGCGACATCTTGCGTAACAAGTATCAAAAGCAGAATGAATAAATGTAAGGTGCGGCTAACCATAAAAAATAATGTAATAAACAGAAGTACGTTAAGTATAAAACAAGTTCAGTGAGATGTTTGTTAATGTTAAGTAAGTTTTTTGCGCTGATAAGGTGAAATTCGCTATTAACTGGCTATGCTCAAGGTTTTATGGAAGGGAGATAGTGGCAAAAAGGTTAAATTGCCACTGCTTAGTAATTGCTGTAATCGGTTTCCATACTTGCCGATTTTGAGTTATCTACATTTGAGATTGAATGTAATTTTGCAGACCAATTTTATCAATCAGCCCTAAGTGTTGTTCAATCCAATAAATATGGTCCATTTCAGTGTCTACCAATAACACTTCCAGAATTTCTCTGCTGATGTAATCTTTTTCTTGTTCACATGCGGTGATAATTTCTCGCAAGCTTGCCGCTACAATGCGCTCTGCTGCTAGGTCAAATTCCAACATTTCTTTTACGTTAGTGCCAACATTTACTTTTTCTCGTGAAATTGTATCAGCTTTACCTTCTAAAAATAAAATGCGCTCAGCGAGCAATTTAGCATGGCCTAACTCTTCTTCGTATTCGTGAGACAACTGTTCATGTAATTTATTAATGCCCCAATCTTCATACATTTTTGAGTGGACTAAATATTGATCCATAGAGGTCAGTTCAAGAGTCAGTTGCTTGTTTAATAGGTCGATAATCCGTTGATTGCCTTGCATGTTAATCCTCCATCATTGATTGTAAGTAATTTTCGATGCCAACATTGCTAATCAAAAACTGTTGAGCTTCAATCCAGTCGGTGTGATCTTCTTCGTCTTCTAATATGTCTTCCAATATCTCGCGACTGACATAATCTTGCTCTTCTTCGCATAACGCTATAGCTGTTCGTAATTCAGCGATTTGTTCCGCTTCAAAGTCTAAATCACATTGCAGCATTTCTGCGGCATGTTCGCCAATGCGCAACTTTCCCAATTGCTGAAGATTAGGTAAACCTTCTAAGAACAGAATGCGTTCAATAATTTTGTCAGCTTGTTTCATGTCCTTAATCGATTTTTTATAGGCTTTTTCATCAAGCCCTTTTAAGCCCCAATTTTTAAAGATACGGGCATGTAAAAAGAACTGATTAATTGAGGTGAGTTCAAGTGTTAAAACCTGATTTAAACTGGTTAGAATATTAGCTTTACCCTTCATGAGAATTCTCCATTTATGTCTTATAGATCATGTAAATATAGTCGTAAAAAGAATTTCTAACAAGAACAAATATGTATATGTAGGCTGCTGATAGATTGCTTTAAAATAAGCAATAAAGAATGAGAATTACTACTATTATTATCTGTGTTTTGGTTGTGGTTTTAGTGGTGTTAATTGTTTAGGTAAATGCTTTAGGGCAGGGGAAGTTTATGTGAAGGAAAAAGGGATAACTGGGTAGAAATTTAGACGGTTTTAGGCGACGGCAGGTTGTACTTCGGCTATTTGCATTAATCTATTGTTTAATACTTTTTTAACGCAAGTACAGCATTTACCGCACTGAGAGCCAACTTTTAACTCTTTAGTAAGTTGTTGCATGGTATGAGCGCCATCATCAATGGCACTTTCAATAGTGGTATCGGTAACGCCATGGCAAAGACAAACAAACATTAAAATATTGCTCTTCAATTAAGGAAGTATAAATAATAAACTAAATGAGAATGATTATCAACATGATTTGTTGTTCTTGATCAACATTCAATTATTAGTTTTGGGTTGCTTCAGTAAAATTATGAGAACAGATAGATAGTTAGCAAAAATTCGGTCATCGTAATTAATTTCATATTTATTTTGGAATAACGAAAGGGAATGTTGAAAGCAAATTAATCAAAAGAGCTTTATTGGTGTCTTTTGATAACTGCGATTTAATTTTGATTTTTTACGTTTTACTCTACGTTGATACCACAAAGTAAGCCCTGTAAGTGCCAATACAACGGGAGCCGAGCCAAGTACACACCATATAATACGTGATGCCAACCCGGCAAACGTACCAAAGTGCAATGAACGAAAGCTGTCTAAAGCTTTAGTGCCGATTCCTGATTCACGTATATCCCATTTAGCGATAAAGTCACCGGTTAAACGGTTATAAGTTGCGCCACTGGCATAGTCACTCACCAAAGGGTTATAACTGGGTACTGCACCATAAAAGGTAATTTCTTGTCCAGGCTCATAAGGAAAAACAAGATAGGTTAATTTAAAACCGTCGATATTTTTTTGCACACTGGCATGTAGTTGTTCGAATGATATTGCACTGTTATACCGAGTTTGTTGTATAACAAACTGCTTTTGCTGTTCACTTTCTCCCGTTTCATGGAGAAAAGCGGTGATATTCCAGTAACCCCCAGTGACCGCTAAAATAATGAGAATGGGCGACGAAATAATGCCGACCATTTTATGAAAGTCACTAAAAAAGGTAATCAGCTGCTTATCCCAACGTAAGGTTAAAAATCGTTGCCAAAATTTACGATAAATAATCAGTCCAGAAATCCCTAAAAACAATAAAGCTAACGAAAAAACAATACCAAAAAATATACCACTTTCATGCAGTAAAAAAGTGTAGTGCAGCTCGACTAACCAATCAGTTATGTAATGATCTAAAGGTACCGGTTGACTGAGAGTTTTCGCAGTGTAAGGGTTGAAATACACTTTGTACCAATCAAAGGTTCCTCTGTTAATAACGTAAATTGCATCAGCAGTTTCACCATCACTCATAATCTCCCAAGTACCCATTTCATATTCAGGTAACTGAATTGCAATCTTTGTTAATAAAATATCTAGAGGTTGTCGCTGGTCGGCAATGTCAATCAATTTGGCACTTTTCGGCATTAGCCAGCGATCAATTTCGGGCTTAAAAACCAGAATACTACCGGTAATACTAATGACCAATATTGGTATCATGGCGAGCAGAGCCGTCCAAGAGTGTAATCTAAATAATTTTTTTCTATTCATATGAAGTTTCAAATTTTGATAAAACTAGCGTAGAGAGCTTGAGAGATAAGGGCGCGAATAGCGCCTTTATCAAATACACTTAGTAGAGGTTATTAATGATATAAGTCGTAAAAGCCTTTAATAGTTTTACCTTTGATCTCTACGCCTTTAACAGCAGTCGCACTATCAATGTCTACTTGGTAAACAAAAGCATCATCAGCAGTTTCTATGCTGACATATACTTTACCATTCATTACTTCAACGGGAGAGCTGTAGCGTTTTGCATGAAGGGGTACGTCGGCAACGTCGGTAATAGTTTGTGCGACTAAATCAATGATGACTAATTTTTGCATGATGAGACTTTTGTTATAAGCACCCCATGGCGCAGCCCCAGTGTCGTCAGTGATAATACGAGCAATGGCTTTATTGCCGCCGATATAATCGAACCAAAATATTTTACCGCCATCTGTCGCATCTTCAATGTTGAAAAAGTAGTTAGCGTCAAACTCAGTTTCGTCTTTATTTATACGTAAAATACCAGAAGGTTTAGTTGAAGCGGGTGAGAAACCTGCCGCTACTGAGCCATTTGACATAGTGTACATACTACCGCTGTTGGTGGTAATTAAACTGGTAGTAGTACCATTAACACCAACATGACTAGTTCGGGTATCACTAATAATTTTTTTAGGTTCAGCGCCATCGGTTAATGGATAATCGTAAATAGCAATATCAGCACTGTTTGGCTCAGGTGTGGCGAAATAGCCAGCATCATCTAACTTATGAAAAGGTACAAAAAGTAAGTTATCACGCACCACTAAACCGGTGGCGTACCCAACGGTGCCTTCACCTGGTGTGCCGGTATCAACATCATGAAGTCGGTAATTTACTTTACTGGTCACTAAGCCTGTTTCAGCGTCAACAGTGTAAAGTACACGTTGGGTATGATTACCCGTTCTAGGCTCGTCTGAGGCTAATAATACTTTATCATCAACATTGCCAAACATTTCTAATGCGTCTTCAAAGACAAAACTTGCCAGTTTAGCCACTTCATTGTCGCTATTCACTTTATAAGAGGTTGCTTCCATATTGGTGTAGCCAGAAATAAAGAGTGTATTACCTACGGGATAAAAATAATTCCACCCTTGTTGTTCAATACCTGTTCCGTCTGCAGTTAACGCTTCAGCGCTAATAGAGTCTTGAGTAACCAGATATTCTGGCTCAGTATCACCGGTTGTTTTTATCGCAAATGTAAAAGGCCCTGGCTCTACAGCTACTGGCGGGGTAGGGTTGATTTCAGGCGCTTGTTTACTGTTATCACTTGAGCTGTCACTGCCACAAGCTGTAAGTGCTAAGGTCGCGATTAATAAGCTAAGGTGCGTTATTTTAAACATGATTTTCCTTAAGTGGATTAATAGAGGTAACGAAATTTGAGGTAGAAGGCTCTACCGGGTTTTTCTATATTGAAGTTATCAAAGACTTCAGCATTAAAAATATTACGAGCAGAAAGAGATACGTTATAGCTGCCATCGGCGAAGCTATATTCAATATCAATGTCATGAGTGATGCTTTGCGGGATGACTAATTTGTCTTCGGTATTGCCTGCACTTTCCCAGTTAAGGTAGAACTGCTCAACAAAGGCGCTGGTCCAAAAAAGGTTTACTTGAGCATTTTGTCCCACGTCATAATTTGCTGACAGGCGAGCGTTGGCAAATAAATAGGGCTCGTTGGGCATACGTTCGCCATAATTTAAATCTACCGTGCCTTCAGCATCAAAGAGTGATTTATTAATTAACTCTTGATAAGTGCCATTAAGTTGTAATGCATAGTTGTCGAAAAAACGTAAGTAGTAGCCTGCTTCAATACCTGTGGTTTCAACATATTGTAAGTTGCGGTAAATACCATAAACAATTTGGTCGGGCACATAACGAATAAAATTGGCAGAATTTCGATAAAAGATATTACTTTCGAAACGATGTACGGTATTGCTGGTATTAAAATCGGCTTGCAAACCAAGGTTAATATTATCGCTTTGCTCCGCCTGTAAGTTTGGATTAGGCCGTACATACTTTCCTGTGCCTAATATTTCTTCAGCTTCTGGCATGCGATAGGCATTTTCATAAGAGCTTTTAATTAGTAGATTGGCATTAAGCTGAAAACTAACAGATGCACCATAGCCTGTTTCATTTAGGTCAACTTCTGTTTTAACGTTTTGAGCGGTAAAATTGATTGATTGTTCGGCGTTAATTTCACCTTGGTAATTATAGTATTTGGCAAAAACACTTATTGTTAGGTCGTTAGTGAACGCTGTTTTATCGTAAGCTAGGCCGGTTACCGATTTTCGTATCCAATTAGGTAGGCTAAAAGCGGTATTGTTAAGGTTGACTTGATCAACACCGGTTTTCTCTAAATAATTATGGCTGTAACTTATGGAAATAGTATCTTGTGCTGTCAGTTGGTATTGCGCAGAAACATTGCCTCGAATAACATCGTCGGTGACAGTAAATAATGATTTAGCGCTTAGCTCACCTTTTAACTCATCCGATTTTATTGTGTATTCGCCCAGCCAGTTATAGTCTCTGTTTGCGGTGTCATTGATGACTTCTTCTGATTCGCCAATTAATAAGTAGGCTGATAATGACAACTGATTAAAGTCTTTTTTGTAGATGGTTGAAAATAACTTGGTTTCGTTATTGCTATGAAATTGACCAAATACTTTATTAATAGAGGTTGCTGTGTGTTGTTCGTTATTCCGATTCTTGGCGAAAGTTATACCCAGTGATAATTCATCGGCATAAGTTTTGTTTATCAGCCCGAACTTTAAATTGACCATGCCAGCGGTATATTCATCGTGAAAAC
Source organism: Colwellia sp. (assembly GCA_022969175.1). Taxonomy (GTDB): domain Bacteria; phylum Pseudomonadota; class Gammaproteobacteria; order Enterobacterales; family Alteromonadaceae; genus JALJPB01. The sequence goes on from JALJPB010000055.1 coordinate 15,138, forward strand.
GTTTTACACTCATTTGTCCGATAACATTGCCCAAGGCGTCAGTTTGGTTAACATTATTCATTCTATAGTTATTATCTGAGTGTTCAGCACTGGTAGATAGTCGAATAAAACTGCCATTGTCGAAATAACGCTGACCAAAGAGGTTTGCTTTATGGGTATTAAAAGAGCCGTAAGTATAAGACAAGTCGAGTAAGTCTTGATCGAGTTCAGGTGTTATTACATTAACCGCACCACCTAAGGCATCTCCGCCTAATGAAACAGGAACTACACCTTTGTATACTTGGATTTGTTCAACTAAATTAGCTGGAAAAGCTAACGCTGAGCCAAAATCCTCCATTGGAATACCATCAAAAAAGTAACGTATTTGATTGCCTGAAAGACCATTCAACGACAAATTAAATGCTGAGCCCACCCCTCCATTATGACGAACATTAATGCCGGGGGAGCTTTGTAATACTTGGATCAAATTATAGCTGGAGTTCTTAAACTCTTCGGTAAGCAAAACATCAACGTTAAAACCTGACGAGGTTAATTCTTTATGATCATTTTGTCCGACCACGCTAATACGTTCGATGGTGTTATCAACAGCATTGATCTGTTCACCATTTACTTTATTGTTGAGGTGTTTCTTTTGTAGTTGAGTATTGGTCTCGTCGCTATGGGTTGCCGCAAGGGTAGAAAATGTCAGTAAAGACAAAGTAAATGTTGTGACGACTAAAGGTAAACGCTTAACACAAAGCTGAAGTTGTTTAGCATAAAACAAAGCCGCTATTCTAAAGTTAGAGGGTAGATGAAGTGAAAGGGATTTCATTATTGTTGATATTTAATTGCTAATAGAGACACTAATGATAACTATTATCATTAGTGTTTGGTGTATTGTCAAGTTTAAGAGAGACAAGAAAATTAATTTCAGTAATAAATCAATAGTTCAGTTGTAGATATTTGTAATTACGGCAGGGAACGAAATAAAAAGGGCGAGATCACGGCATTAACTTTCATCTTGCCGATAAAATTGCAAATCAAGTTAAGTTTTATCAAATAGAGCCAAGAGAAATTGTCTTAGAAGTGAGCGAAAATACTATATGCGGTGAAATATCCACGGCAATTGAAACCTTAGCCGAACTAAGGTTAAAAGGCTTCAAATTAGCAATAGATGATTACGGTACAGGCATTGCTAATGCTCAACAGCTTTCTAGAGTACCGGCTACAGAATTAAAACTCGATAGAGTCTTAGTTGATAATGTTGCCACCAGAGCGAAACAGTTAGCCATATTAATAAGTACTCTATAAATGTTAGTGATACTGCGGATAAATTTGTTGGGGGTTATGATGAGTTTACTATTGGTTTTAACGCTCAATTTTAATAACTTATAAAGTGAACTCGATTGGTCACCTAAGATAGCTTATGCATATTTACCTTTGTTTAGTAGTAAACGGCTAGCAAAACTCATTTACTTTATAAACGAGTATTCTGTTAAACAAAAAATAGCATTAGCTACCAATTCTGTATTTTCCCCAATAAAAATGCCGGAGACAATTACCTCCGGCCAAAATAACATATCTTTTTATAGTAAGTAAATTCTATTAATTAGTGTATTACCACTTCTACTTCAATCCAAGCATCCGCTGTACCTAAGGTACCGCCTTTTGCCACAGGTTTGATAGTAAAACCGCCACCCAATTCATCGGTATAACTGTTTCCTATAGTCAGTGCTGCATCGTAAAAATCATACTTTAGAGTATTTGAATCGTCAGGGTCAACCTCAAAGGAATTTGGTAGCATATCCAATAAATACGAAACACCATAATAGCCTTCTCTTGTGTCATCATCCGGAAAGTATCCTTCGAGATTGATGTAAACACCGTTAGTATCGACTATAGCAGGTCCATAATCCTCGTTTGCCTCACTGATGGTGCGGTATTCTACCCAGTAAGTAACGTCACCGTCGCCCGCTTTTAGTTTTATACCAATATTACCATTACCATCATTACCAATAGACCCTTGATCTAAAGCGTAAATTTTATAGGTACCTGATTCGTTGATCACTGGAACAGATTTTTCAATATCCCAGCTTTCAAAGAAGTTTTTGTAATATAAATTAAAGCCAGACATAGACCAGTGATTGAAACCCATCATGCTTTGGATATTTCCATAATTTATCGATTCGCTATCGGGGTCATTTACACCGATTATCGAATCTCCTCCGTCAAGCCCCTGGGCATGATGCAGTCCCATTGCATGAGCCATTTCATGCGCAATGGCCCCTGCTTGAGTGCGATCTATACTATCATACATTTTAATTATACCTGTAGGAGCCACACTAGCTTTGGGACCGAACTCAGCAATTTGAGGAGCTATAGTTAAGTAAATAGTATTATCATCTAGGTTAAAAATATCTTCTCCTAAATCTTCCAACGCATCTTGAGTCTTATAAACCCAGTCCCAAGATGAGGCATTGTCATATGTTGATTTTGACTCGCTAATATGAATGATCTCGTCATGCACTTCATAGGTCACATCAAAGCGTCCAAAAGAATCTTTATGATAAAAAGCTATGATTTCATTCATTTCGTTATCTATACGAGTCATGGAATAGTTCAGGTCGGCATCTTCAAATTCGAACCTGAAGACCTTCACGTGAACAGAGTTATGGCCCCATTTTATATGTGAGCCATATTCTTTATCACCAGTATCAGTACTACCTCCGGTATCAGTGCCACCATCGGATTGTACGTTAACGGTGTAGTCTTCTATTTCACCGTAGGTAAAACCAGTCGCGTCGGCGATGCCATCACCATTCATGGCAATACGCATACGCGCCGTACCTGAGCTGATGTTAGAAAGATCTAAGTTACCGCGAACCTCATCGTCACGATTACCACTGCCAGAGAATACTTTTTCATCGCTGTCAAAACTGCGGTTATTATCGCTATCTATCCATATAGCCCAGTCGGTGTCCCAGCTGGTGATAGGGATAAGAGTAATACTGTCACCATCGCTGATGGTAAAGGTTTTGTTATTGGTGAAGTCACCATAACCATCGTCGTTACCCGAAGTATGTTCGTCATTACCAATTTCCACCATTAAGATATGCTCGTCGCTTCCACCACGAGGTTGTTTACTCAAGGCATAATCGTCACTTGAGCCGCCATTGTCTGTGCCACCGCCGTTATCGTTATCACCAAGGTTAATACTAAAGTCCTGACTATCGCCGTAACTACTATAACCGCAAGAGTCATCATCGACATCATATGCGTGCAGTAAAACGCGCAGTTCGGTATTGCTTGCGCTAGTAGTTGAAGGAATAGTTAAAGTCGCAGATACCATTGAATTGCTGTTACTGCTTGAAGTAAATACTTGTTCACCACTATCTGAAAAATCACCGTCGCCATTTAAGTCTATCCATATACTCCAGTCATCTTTATAGGCACTACCGTAATATCCCGGTCTTAATTCCAGTACATCACCGTCTTGCAAAGTATCGCCATTGGATAAATACGAACCGCCATTTAAGCGAATACTTTGAATATACTCTTCACTATTATTGGGGGATATTGAACAAGCTGCCGAGGCTGCTTGCATATGAAAAACCGACAGACAGGTGGCAATGGTCATTGCCAGTTTGGTTTTTACTGCTATCGATGTCTTGTTAGGGACGACTTTATTGCTTATTATTGTTTGGTTTTTGTTTAACTTCTCTGGTAATACTTGTTTCTGATACTTACGTTGTAAAAACATAAGTTAACCTCCACTATTTATTTTTATAATCACCATCAGATCCGATTAACCTTGAAATAATCAACCAGCCTTATTTGTTATTTTACCAGGAGGTCTCATAATCAATAATTAAGGTCTGAACAGTGTGCGATCCTTATTAGAGAGAAATATCCTATTTGGCTACGTCATTTAATTGTTGTATGGCTTTTGACGACACCCTCTCATTTTCCAGCAAGAAGACAAAGCTATAGCGCCGGACAGACTTATCAATAAAAGCTAAAGTAGCCCTTTATAGTTAAGTGAGGAAACTCTAGTTTATAGAGCATAAAGATCTCAAATAAAAAATTATAAACTTTTATGAACTGCCATAGATGATATGTTCAACTCATTGCTTTTATTATGAAATAACGAGTTTTAATAGTAGTGTTAATGTAGCTGTTAGCGGACATTTAGAAGTAAATAATGACAAAAAAAGGCTAGTGATTATCAAATGATTAGCCTGATAAAGTAAGTAGAGAGCAATTATTTCCCAGAAAAAAGTTGGCAGAGAATTAAAATCACAAGGTCTAAAATGGTGTGAAGACGGCTATTGTATACGCATCAAATGGCTTTCCCTGTCTCCTGGGCGCTCAAAATAAATGGTACTTTCATCATCACTGACAGAGAAATGATCATAATTAGAAGGTCGGCCTATAACAAAATGGTTGATCTGAGTAGAAAACTCATGGAAATACAAATTACTTTCTTCGTTAACCCTATCACTATAATAGATACCTTCGGGGGTAATTTGAAAATCGTTATTGCTGATACCGTCCATAATACGATGTCTGTCTATCACCAGAGAAGATTTTTTAGTGACAAGGTTGTAGTTATATATATCAATGCTGTTATTGGGGCGATAATATATTTGTCCATCCGGGCCTTCTTTACCGATAGAGACATTATCTATTCCGACCTCCTCTAAAGGTATTCCCTCATATGCCATCCTCATTAACGGCCAGTTACCTTGCGCTATTAAGGAAAAATATAACCATTTACCGTCGGCAGACCAGGATGTATAACCAGGGTTAATCCCGTCTGGGCAAAACTGATGAGAGCTTTTCAACTTAATATCAATCAAAAAACATGAAATATCTGTACTTACCAATATTTCATCGCTGCCTGGTCGCCAGCTTATCAGAGGTGGCCAGGGGATATTTTTTTTAATCGGTAACCTAGAACTCACCCCGTTACTTGATAATAAATTGATTTTATAGCTTTTATTTGGATTTAATGCGCTATAAACCAAACGCCCCTTTCCTGCCCAGGTTGTCATTCTGTTATGTTTGGTTGGTGGTAGCAACTCAGTAAATAGGCTACCGGATGTTACTTGTTTGTTCTGGGTATTGGTCTGGTGTTTCCTGGGATTGGCGACGCTCACAATGCTGGCGCCAAGACTGCTATAGGACCATTCTTGTTGCATTATTATTACGTTGCTATTACGGGATTTAACCGGGTAAAAGCCAATACCCTTTTGATTTGAATACGCTTCAGACTCTCCCGTACTTATGTTATAACGAGTCAGGTAACCCAAATCACTCATATAAAGTACACTGTTATTATCAAGCCAGGTAATGCTATACCGCATATGTTTGCCGATTTTTTTAATCTCGCTAAGCTCAGCCGAAATCAGATCATAAAAATACAGAAAATAGCCGCCGACCTTTTGCCTAATTATCGCAACGGTCTGACTATTGGGTGATATATCAAAAATATAATCTCCCATTCGGTATAAAGGAGGAGATGTTAATTGTGTTTTCGCCCGACTATGAATATTGTATTTAAATAGCTTATAGGGAGTATTCTTTTTCGCCATATAAGTACTGTAAATAAAATTATCCTTGTCGATCCAGACCATCCGGGCGATGTTATCAAGTTTACCAATATCGAGTAATTTAGTTTCTTTGCCAAATGTTAAGGTGTCCGGATTAATATCTATATGATAAAAAGCTTTATTATCCTGATGAAAGCGCAAGAAACTTATTCCCTTGCCGTCTGGCGTGAATACTGGAAAATCATCATATACTTGATGCCCCAGTTTATTTATTTCTGTATCGGAAATAGGATTAGTTGTAAAAGGATCCGGTGTTAATTGTACAACTAGTTGCTCTCCTTCAAGCTGCTGTAAATGAATAGTCCAGAAAGGACTGGATTTTTTTTTATGGCTATAAACAATCAGCCTACCATCTGGACTTATCGCTGAATTGCGTTCCCGTCCCTCCAAAAATGTAATTTGCTGAGGTGATTCAAATGGAGTGGTTGAAAAAGGTAACCATGCAAATATCAGCAGGAATAAACAAGTGAACAGCAAACTAGCAATGGCAAATGGTTTTTTGCTAAAAAATAGACTTTTATGAATAAAGTTGACTAACCTGCTAATGAAGGTAACTGAATTGTTTTCAGTCTGCTCTTCTGCAAAAACTTCAGCCACTATGCGGTAGCCTGTTTCATTCCTTCCAGTCACCGTATGAATATATTGACCATCTGGATCCAAACTTTTAAGAGCTTTACGTAATCGATATATGTGCTGTGAAATCGTTTGATCTGTAGTGGTCAAATTTTTCCATACATTTTCACGCAATTCATCCCTAGTTATTAGATCGTTGCTTCTTAAAGCCATATAACAAAGTAATTGAGTTGTCGTAGACTGAATACTAATAGTTTTACCATCACAACTTAGGTTGTCGATATCAGGTATAACTTTAATCTTACCAAGTGTAAAAGCAGATATATCTTTTAACATTATTTCCGAACTTATGATTGTTGATAACTATCCATACAGAAGTGAATTCCTTTAGCTGTGTGTTCATTCAAACTTCAATGATTGCTCGGTGCATTATAAAACACCATATAGTAGCTAATTTCAAGTTCTGTCTCTTTGTGGGAGTCGACAATAAATTTGTCTTAAGCTACTTATCTGAATAACTCTCTTAGCATTCAGCCAGTGGTTGACCTTTTTTGTTGTAATGTTTTTTTGTTTTGGTCATGAGAACTAACCCCTTTATTAGTACCATGCCTTGGTTTTGAATTATAGAAAATTGACTGTAGTTAAATTACATCGGATGTTTTTATGTCGAGCTATGGTGAGGGTGTGAAAGTTTGGGTTTAGCGATATCTGTATGTACTGGATAAATCGATTATCCTTTTGCTTTTGGTATCGCCAGATTTACATAAACATCAAAGCGGTTCTTTTTCATCTTAATGCTGGTTGATGGCTTTTTATCTGCAAGAGGAGGTGCATAGCTTGGACGTTTTACCACTACGCGGTATTTTGCTAATGCTAGTGCGGGGGCGAGTAGGTCATCGGCATCAAGATCTTCACCCACTAAAGATTGAAAAACCCGCATCTCTTTTTTTACCAAGGCTGACTTTTCACGATGCGGATACATAGGATCTAAATAAATAACATCGGGTTGTTGTGCTAATTCGATATCCCCTATCAATGAAGATTTAATCAAGGTGAGATTGTTAGTAATTAATTGACCTATTTCGCTGTTCAGTTTACCCCGCTCAAGACCGTCTTCAAGCAGTGCCGCTACTATTGGCATGCGTTCCATTAATGTCACTTTACAGCCCAAACCGGCTAATAAAAAACCATCACGACCTAAGCCTGCAGTGGCATCAAGCACATGTGGACTAAAGCCATGTTTTAAACCGATAGCTTTAGCAATATCTTGCCCTCGGCCACCACCAAACTTACGTCGATGAGCAACAGCACCGTCTACAAAGTCTACTTTTATTGCACCAAGTTTAGGTTCATCAAGTTTGCAAAGCTCTAAACATTGATCATTGACCTGCAATAAAAAGGTTAAGTCGCTATGTTTACTGGCTGCTTGGCGATCACCTATATAAGGTAATTTCCATTTGTTCGCAATTCTTTTTGCTTGAGCGGCATCTGTTGGATGAACATAAGCGACGGCTATATTTTGAGGCATAAAGTAAATTTAACGGCAAATGATTAATATAGTGATAATAACAGAGGCTTTAATTGTGCCACTAATTATTTTGTTAACTATTTTATAATACTTACGCTGGAGTAAAAAAGCAGCATTGTTAAACCTCACATTCATCAATGAGCACCTTCCCAGCAGAATTTTAGTAGGTTTAACAAAAATTAAATTCTAGGATTTTTCTATTTTTAGCCATTAATAGTTTTTTGATAAGATTTTTTTAGCTGTTTTTTCCATGCTAGCGCCTTCTTTAAAAACAAAAGTAAATACAATTAATGAAATTCAATAAACTAATTATTCCACTCTTTTTATCTATTAACAGTTATCAACTTTATGCCAACGAACTCATCGAGCCCATTATGGTAACCATACCTGCGGGTAACTTTTTGATGGGTGATAGCAAAGAAGAAAATACCCAACCCGTTCATAAAGTAATATTAGATGAATTTAGCTTGGGTAAATATGAAGTCACGGTGAATGAGTTTCGCCAATTTGTTGAGGAAACTGGTTATGAAATGCCTACTCAATGTCGGCACGAATTAAACGCTTGGTTTACTTATGGTGATACCGAAGGTTCATGGGAAAGTAATTTCCCCAATACCAATGATTTTCAACCGGTAAATTGTATGGGTTGGCCAGCTGCTAATGCCTATACTCAATGGTTAGCTAAAGAAACTGGTCGCCCTTATCGTTTACCCAGTGAAGCCGAATGGGAATACGCCGCCAGAGCAGGAACTACGGGTAAATATTATTTTGGTGAGGATCCTGATACAACCTTAGTTTGTGATTACGAAAATACCGCGGACTTAACCGGTGAAAATATCCTGCAACGTGATACTAATACCAGTTATGTCAGTACAAATTATGCTATCAATAAATCAAACTGTGTTGATCATTCAGCGTATGCCAGTATTGTTGGCATGTATAAACCCAACCCCTTTGGTTTACACGATATGATCAGTAACGTGGTTGAGTTTTTAGCTGATTGTTACCAAGAAAATTATAACAATGCACCAAGTGATGGTAGTGCCATCAGTCAAGAGGCATGTGAAAGTCGTGTTACTCGGGGTGGCAGTTGGCACTGGAATACTTTTCCAATTAGTCAAAGAATGTCATTACCGCCTTCTTTTGTCGGTGCCGTAGAAGGGTTTAGAATTGCACTTGATGGTAAAGCACCCGTAAAATCAACAAACACACTGCGTTTTGCAAAGCAGTTAAACAAGGTGCAAAAAAGTGAGCAACTCAGACGAGATAGTAAGTTACCTTATCCAAACCCAGTAACAAATTTAACGCTTAGCCAAGAAAATGGCCTTGTTATTTTAAACTGGGATAAAAGCTTACAAACTGATGTTGAAAGTTACCGTGTTTATAGAAATGCTAGTGCCGGTGACTGGTTTAAATTAATAGCCACTAATATAGAAGGAACAACGTTTAAAGATGCAAATGCTGATTTATATAAGCAAGACTATACCGTCGTAGCTGTGAGGCGCCATCAACAAAGTGATTACAGTAATGTTGTCACGACTAAAGTGTCTGCATGGGTAACTGCGCCAGGTAGAGTAGAAGCGGAATTAGCGATCGAAGTGGGTAGTGCAATAGTATCAAAAACTTATGATGTTGATGGCAAGCTTGATGTTTATGCCGGGGAAGGTAAAAGTGAACTAACGACATTAGACTATCAGCTTGAGGTGTTAAAGTCGGGTAATTATAACTTGAGTTACCGAGTAGCTTCTCCAAAGGATACCAAGGGCGTTATAGTGAAAATTGATGGAAAAATTGTCGCAGAAGAAACGATTACTGGCACAGGTAGCTATGATAATTGGCAAACGCAACAAGGAGGCAGTATTTATCTTGAAAAAGGTAAACATAAGCTAACATTGCAGGCAACTAACATGGACTGGGTACTAAACTGGTTTAGTTTCGAACTAGTTAAATAGCCGAACCAAGCTAAAAAGATAAAGGCAGCTAATCACTGCCTTTAAAATTCATCCTAGCCAGCATTTAACTAAAGCTAAATTCAAAGGTTCAGTGCGAGTAGTTCGCTTTCATTAGCTTGTCGCCAATAGTCAGGTGCTTTTTCCTCAATGTACTGTGAATAAAAGTCATAGTTTACTTTATTGCTTGGTTCACTACATAACAGCAAGGCGACATCTAAACTGAGGTGTGTATTACCTGCGAGCTCTGCTTGTCCAAAGGTATGCTGGGCATATTTAATAAAGTCAGCAGTTTGCTGCATAGCTTGGGCTAATAAAGTTTTAAGATAAGAGTTAGAAGCGTTATCTGTGCTCAAATTGTCGATAATTGATTGCGCATCTTTTAGGCGGTTTTGTTCTAGATAAAACTGCATTAATTGTATACGACTCTGCTGTGCAAGCCAGTGGTCAGGAGTTAATTTTGTATATTCAAGCACGTCTATTAAATGGGGTTCTTTATCAGCTGAGTTTTGTGTAAAAATAGCATAATGAAAAGGCACACGGGCAAAATGATAAATGGGTAGCTGATAACTATTCATTTTATCTTCAGCTTGTCTTAAGTAGAGGTATTGATCATTCTCTTGATGATTTTTGTATGCCATAACAGACAAGTAAGAAAGTGCTGCTAGCTCTCGTTGTTTATCATTGGCATCAAAAGCCAGTTGTGCCGACTTAAGAAGACTTTCTTTAACTTCATGATATCCATTTTGATTGTGATCAATCCACGATTTTGCAAACCAAGCATCGGCTTGGCGTTTTACATCGTTGCTTTTTTCAAATTGATCAATCGCTAAACTCAATTTATGTTCACTTAACTCAAATAAATCTTTACTGGTTAATATACCGCTTTGATGCAGTAGAGCATTACCTATCTGTTGGTTATTGTTTTGTGTTTGTGCGCTTGTCACTAATTTATCGGCCATTACCATGGCTTTTTCTAATTCTCCCGTGTGAAGGTAACTTTCTATCAGTTGCCCAAGAATAATCAGATCATCTGGTGCCTGCTGATGCGCTATCGATAAGTTTGCTTGTTTAAGCTCTGGAGCTTGCGCTTTATTTAGTAAATTATAAATAACCGGCTGCTGTAAATGTTGTTGAAGATTTTTTAAAGCCGCTTGTTTATCTGAGCCTGAGATTTGACCTTGCCAATGAGAAAAAGGCCCTTTTAAGGTGAAATCTATATAAGTTTGATTATTATGAGTACGTAAGTAACCGGATAAAATTAGAGGATGTTCATCGGCCAAAAGCGGATATTCAAGCTCGATTGAGTCTTGAAAATGTTCGGTGCTTAGCTGGGGTAATGCAGTGAAATCAAAATGATTATTATCATCAAGAGTAATAGTTTCTATATCTTGCTGATGAGAGAGGGGAATATAGGCCAGTTTAATAGGCGTATTTTCACTTTCTTGGCTTGGTATAATAATTAAAGCAACCAGTAAAAGGCAGCAACATAAAGTGGTAACTAACAACGTAGCAAACCAAGTGTTTGGTTTGTTAGTTGTGCTAGTGGTTGTGTCACTTAATTTTGGTACTGGTAGACTTGAGTTTAACTCACTAGTTGAACTTGATTTATTCTGGACTTGATTAACATCAGTAGAAACAATTACAGTTTCAAGCTGCCACTGATAGCCACGCTTTGAATAGGTTTTAATTGCGCTGTTGCCAAAAAGGTTTCTTAAATGGCTAATGTTTTGAAAAACAGCTTGCTCAGAAACAACTTTGTCATGCCAAACATCGGATAAAATATCTTCTTTGCTTAATACGGTATCAGCACGTTCGAGTAATAACGCTAATACCTTCGCTTCGTTATGACGAATAGCTAAAACTTTTCCCTGTTGTTTCAACACCAAACTGGTGCTGTTAAATTCGAAATCCTTAAATTTATAGTGCATTACTTTATCAGTTTAGACCCTGAAGATTATTAGCTTGATATATTAACTTAATAACAAAATTGTTGTACAAATTTATTATTTTAACAAATAGCTGTTTAGCGACAATAGGGTTTGTCCATATGGAGTAAGTTCTGAAAAATAATTAAGGAATAAAACCGTCAGTACACCGATAAACAATTAGAAGCATAATGTGCGCAAAGAGGAAGCAACAACATTGTAGTAACCAACGACCGCTGCAAGCTGTGATTACTGCCATTGATATTCCACATATTAATGCTAAGTATTGCCACTTTCGAGACATTAACAGTATTCTATTATTCATACCAAAAGCGGTTAGTTGGGGCCGAAAAACGGAAGTTAAATGCCCCGCCCTGTGCAGAGCCGCATGCAGGGGATGGAGGCTATAAACCTCCGGCTACCCGATTATATTCATTTTTCTCACTCGCATTAATCAAAGGTGTGCTGCCTCCTTTTGGTACCACGCTTAATGCAATTGAGTATAGTTTATTGCTTGGTTCTGAGGTTCTCAATAACCTGAGTATCCACCCAATATTTTTTTCCTACGTAATTACGGCTTCCATCTTCTTTTACTTTCCACTCACCCCTAGTAAAAAATAGGTATTTTCCATCATGTGTCAGTCCTGGAGCGCTTTCCTGCATTTCAGTGTTTATTATTGAGCCCATATTTATTGCGGGTAACCAAGAGCCATCTTTCTGTTTAAAGCTGATATACATATCTGATTGCCCATGCCCGTCCTCTCGATCCATATACCAGATTAAATAGGATTCATCTGGGGCAATAATAGAGCCACCAATATATTTTCCTGAATTAATCTCAGTACTCATTTTTACTGGGTTTTCATATTTTCCGTCTATAACGCGAGAATAATGGATAGAGCCATTTTCAGGCTTGTCTCCCTTTTTAGAAACAGTAAAATAATAAGTTCCTTTTGACGAAACCGATCTCCCATGCGCCATTTCATTTATGAACTCTCCTGGGCTTTTGGGTTCCGACCAACCAGTATCAGTTCGTTCCCTATACTTCTTTCCAACGTACATCATATTTCCATCAGCTGAGAATTGTGGCCACTTTATATCAGTCTCAGATTCCTGACCCCAAGTATTGTTTTCGTATCGAATAACAAAAAATGCGCGCTTTTTATTTTTCCCACCTCTCCTAGTGAAGTAGAACTCCTTCATATCTGGCGTAAACGAACCATCATCAAACCTCCCTTCTGGAGAGACTATTTTAGGATCAAAAAGTTTAGGTATTAGGCCAGGTGGTTTTTCGCCAAAATAGTGACTTTCTACGGATGGAGATTTATCTTTACTATAACTATTGCCACTAGTAGTTATAGTAGAAAACAGTAATACAATTGAAATACAAATTCGATTCATAATCTACTTTTCCTTTAAATCAAAGAGTTATTCAACTTCCATATCGAAGTCGCTTTCATTGATATAACGCTTAAATGTAATTGAACGAGTGGTCACTTTAAGTAAAGCAGCTTTAAAATACCTGAAGTGCTTATGACTTTTAGCTGATTTTTTTCTGACGGCGACAATTAATCAATGGATAACATTAACAAAGCATAAGAAATCAAATGGTTACCTAGGAGGCTTTTGTGTTTCCGAGACCTGCTACTATAACAAATAGTAAGGTCATGTCCGCTATAAGGCAGTAAGCTGACATTAGTTGTTATGACCGGCTAATGCCTATAATGCGCACGATTAAGACATGACAGTAAAGACAAAACTTCTGACCTAATCTATGGTGCGATTACGTCAAAACTAATATTTAAATATGTCAGATTAAATATGGGCTAGTACATTTAATGGGTTGGTGAGCGAATAATATTATCTCTATAA
>JALJPB010000056.1 GCA_022969175.1 Colwellia sp.
CGCGGCTGTCGCTGGGGTATCAGTTCCTGCAATAGCCTCAAACTTAATTACCAGTTCTGATATTACTAAACTAAAGTGGGATAAAGCTCCCTGTCGATTTTGTGGTACTGGCTGTAGCGTCAATGTAGGTGTAATGGATGGCAAAGTTGTTGCTACCCATGGTGATATAAAATCACCGGTTAATAAAGGCCTTAACTGTGTTAAAGGTTACTTCCTTTCGAAGATCATGTACGGCAAAGATAGATTAACAACACCGCTACTTCGTATGACCAATGGCAAGTACGATAAAGAAGGTGAATTTGCTCCAGTCTCTTGGGATCAAGCTTTCGATGTGATGGCTGAAAAAGCTAAAGATGCATTAAAAAAAGACGGTCCAGAAGCACTTGGTATGTTTGGCTCGGGTCAATGGACAGTGCAAGAAGGTTATGCTGCAGTTAAGTTGATGAAAGCAGGCTTTCGTACTAACAATATTGACCCGAACGCACGTCACTGTATGGCCTCTGCTGTTGGTGGTTTTATGCGTACCTTTGGTATCGATGAGCCTATGGGCTGTTATGATGACTTAGAAGCTGCCGATGCATTTGTTTTATGGGGCTCAAATATGGCAGAAATGCATCCAATTTTATGGACGCGTTTAACGGATCGCCGTTTAAGTAATCCCCATGTTAAAGTGGCAGTGTTATCAACCTTTGAACATCGCAGTTTTGATCTTGCTGACAACGGTATGATCTTCACACCGCAAACTGATTTAGCCATATTAAATTACATTGCTAACTACATTATTCAAACCGACAGAGTCAACAAAGACTTTGTTAACAAGCATACTAACTTTAGATTAGGTGAAACTGATATTGGTTATGGCTTACGTCCTGAACACCCGTTAGAGCAAAAGGCCAAAAACAACGGTAAAACTGCAGGCAGTTCAACACCGATAGATTTTAAAGAGTATGCAAAATTTGTTAGTACTTATACCGTAGAATATACGTCGGAATTGTCTGGTGTACCTGAGCATAAACTTAAAGCATTGGCTGAGATGTACGCAGATCCAAAAATTAAAGTCACCTCTTTTTGGACAATGGGCTTTAATCAACATACTCGTGGAGTGTGGGCTAATAACCTTGTTTATAATATTCACTTACTTACCGGAAAAATTTCAACGCCAGGTAACAGCCCATTTTCATTAACGGGTCAACCATCAGCTTGTGGTACTGCACGTGAAGTTGGTACATTTTCACATCGTCTACCAGCAGACTTGGTGGTTGCTAATCCAAAACACAGAGCTATTGCTGAAAAAATTTGGCAACTACCTGAAGGCACAGTGCCTTCAACACCAGGTTATCATGCGGTACTGCAAAATCGCATGCTTAAAGATGGCAAACTTAACTTTTATTGGGTTCAATGTAATAACAACATGCAAGCGGCCGCGAACATGATGGAAGAAACTTACCCCGGCTACCGTAACCCTGAAAACTTTATTGTGGTTTCAGACCCTTATCCAACGGTAACCGCACAGGCAGCCGACCTTATTCTACCCACCGCTATGTGGGTAGAAAAAGAAGGTGTTTATGGTAATGCTGAGCGTCGTACACAGTCTTGGTATCAAATGGTTGAAGCACCCGAAGGCGCTAAGTCAGATTTATGGCAACTAGTTGAATTTTCCAAACGCTTTAAAATTGAAGATGTTTGGCCTGAAGAACTCATTGCTAAAAAACCAGACGTTCGTGGTAAGTCTTTATATGAAGTGCTATATAAAAATGACAGTGTCGGTAAATATTCACTTGATGAAGTACCTGAAGATCGACTAAACGATGAAGCTCGTGATTTTGGCTTCTACATTCAAAAAGGTCTGTTCGAAGAATATGCCACCTTTGGTCGAGGTCATGGTCATGATTTAGCCCCCTACGACAGATACCACCAAGAGCGTGGTTTACGTTGGCCTGTAGTTGATGGTAAAGAAACTAAATGGCGCTTTAAAGAAGGCTCAGACCCTTACGTTAAAAAAGGTAGTGGCTGGGACTTTTATGGTCATAAAGATGGCCGAGCGGTTATCTTTGCTCTACCTTACGAACCTGCAGCCGAGTCGCCAGATGAAGAATATGACTTATGGTTATCAACAGGTCGTGTATTAGAACATTGGCATTCTGGTTCAATGACTCAACGTGTACCAGAGCTTTATAAAGCAATGCCTGATGCACTTGTTTATATGCATCCTGATGATGCAAAAGCACGTAACATGCGCCGTGGTGATTTAGTTAAACTCGTTTCACGTCGAGGTGAAGTACAAACTCGTGTTGAAACTAGAGGCAGAAACAAGCCACCTAAAGGTTTAGTATTTATGCCTTGGTTTGATGCCAGCCGTTTAATCAACAAAGTTACTTTAGATGCAACCGATCCACTGTCTAAACAAACTGACTTCAAAAAATGTGCGATTAAAATAGTGAAAGTATAGGAGAGCGTCATGAGAAATTTATTAAATTTAAAAACAATGGTTGTTTCAACTATCGCTATGACTTCACTAATGTTTTCATTAACGGCAACGTCGGTTGAAAATGAAGTAGCAACATTGCGTGATCAAACTAAAATTATTGAACAGCAAAAGCCTAACTTAATCCCTAAAGTGGTCAATAAGGATATTAAACAAGGCCGTAACTATCCAATGCAGCCGCCTATTATTCCTCATACTATCCGTAGCTATGAAGTGAATAAATATAACAACAAGTGTATGTCATGTCATTCACGTCAGCTCACAGAAGAGTCGCAAGCTCCGATGGTAAGTGTTACTCACTATATGAATCGTGATGGCAACTTTTTAGCGGAAATATCACCCCGTCGTTACTTTTGTAATCAGTGTCATGTCACACAACTTGATACTAAAGAGTTAGTGGAAAATACTTTCATCGATATGCACACCATGATGAAACAAAAGCCTTCTAAAGCATCACAACACTAGGGCTGAATGACTATGAAAAGACTTTTAATATTAACTTGGCAAACATTAACTAAACCCAGTGGCTATTACAGCCTAGGATTCTTAGTTATGGGTGGATTTATCGCGGGTATCATTTTCTGGGGTGGCTTTAATACCGCTCTTGAAGTGACCAATACCGAAGAATTTTGTATTTCATGTCATGAAATGGAAAACAATGTTTATCAGGAGTTAAAAACAACCATTCATTTTACCAATCGCTCTGGGGTTCGTGCCACATGTCCTGATTGTCATGTTCCGCACAAATGGACAGATAAAATTGCCCGTAAAATGCAAGCATCAAAAGAAGTCTGGGCCATGCTGTTTGGCACTATTGATACTCGTGAGAAATTCTTAGCTCATCGCCGTCAATTAGCCCAAAATGAATGGACAAGGTTAAAAGCCAATGACTCGTTAGAATGTCGTAACTGTCATAACTTTGATTACATGGACTTCACCGAGCAAAGTGAACGTGCTGCTAACCAACATTCAGGTGCGTTAGCTAGCGGTGAAAAAACCTGTATCGATTGTCATAAAGGTATTGCTCATCAATTACCTGACATGAAAGGTGTTGAGGGCTGGTAAGATCAACCATTAGAAAGCACCTGATTAATATCAAAGCACTCAAATAAAACTGAGTGCTTTTTTTATGCTTATTAACTTCAAAAACTATTTATACCAATCGGACTAATTAAATGATCACTTAGCGAGAATTAGCAAACTGATAACCGCACAAAATGAATAAAATATAGAATAACTATGTTTAACCCATTTTGTTTGTTCTAAGCTCGCTAATACAACTCTAAGTTGGTCAATTAATTAATCCATTTGGTATTATAATTACTGAAATTTATTTGAAAAAATGACGACTTTTGCCTATCTTCAATTACAAGATAAATTAAATTGAGGTAGGTATTGATGACCAATAGTTTTACCAATGATCCTAAAATAGGTGCTGACACTCATGATTACGATAAAGATCTAGCAACCGGCTCTAAAGCAAATAAAAACTCTAAAATACATAAGCGTATTGATGAGCTATTGGAGAGAAAAAGATTAAAAGAACTATTAGATGATACCGATGATTGGTCCGTTTAAACTCTTAAAACGTCTAACTAAAAGTATTAAAAACAACTAAATTTCAGCACCTTTTTTTGTTGATACCTGATAATATAAATTCATCAGAAAATAATTTTGAAAGTTTATGACCTTATTTGAAAAACTACGTTGTTTATTAACCTTTGGCCAAGGTGTTGCTCTACCTCTCCCTAAAATCTCCGCTGACGCACAACCTTTTCCTTTATTCAAACAATGGTTTGAAGACGCTAATAAATCTGGGATTCTATTACCTGAAGCAATGTCTGTAAGTAGTTGTGGCAGTGATGGTCAACCAAGCTCTCGCATGGTTTTACTGAAAGAATTTGATGAAAATGGTTTTGTTTTCTACACTAATTATGCTAGCCGTAAAAGTCAAAATTTAGATGGGAATAATAAAGTCGCCCTCTTATTTCATTGGAATGTTTTACAAAGACAAATTCGTATTGAAGGCACAGTAGAGAAAATATCCTTAGAGCAATCAGCTCAATATTTTCATAGCAGAGACAGAGGTAGTCAAATTGGAGCTTGGGCGTCAAAACAAAGTGCCAAGATAAAACACGATAACGAATTACAAGAAAGTGTCGATTATTACAACGGAAAATACCCCCATGGAGAAGTACCTCACCCAAGTTTCTGGGGGGGCTGGCGAGTAAAACCTAATTACATTGAGTTTTGGCAAGGCCGTTCTAATAGATTACATGACAGAATTTGTTTTGAGAAAGACGATTCAGAACAATGGACCCAATTTAAATTAAACCCATAGTTTATTACTAAGGACTCTGCAGTTAGATGGATACATTTCTAAACACAGATAATAGTAAATCACAGGTTAAAAGGCTGCTTCAACTATTTTGGGCTACCGAAATTGCATTTGTAGTAGTCATTATTCAACGTGTTTATTTACATCATTGGCATCAAGCATTAGCTGTTGCAATTTCAGCATTATTATTAACATCGGTTTATTTTATGGCCCATAGGGGTAAAGCCAAGCTCGGCGGAAATATATTATTATTAATATTAACTTTTATGCTGCTTGGTTTTGTGTGGAAATATCATGGTTTACGCGATGAAGTATTACTAGTATTCCCTGCAATTATCATGTTCTCTTTATTATTAGGCAGTAAAATATTTGCATTATATGTCTATCTCTTTGTTTGTTTAAATGTCTTTATTATTGGCTTTATGAATGAATATGGTTACATTCACCATGGCCATTTAGACAGTGATATCAGCTCTGCCATTCTTATCATCATCATATTATCCCTCATCAGTTATGCTGTTCTTTTATTCGCCAAAGACATAAACAGAACCAATAATGCTTTATTAAAGAGTAAAGAAGAGCTTGAATTACGAGTATTAAAACGTACAGAAGAATTGCAGGAGTCACTAAATAACTTAACTAATACTCAGGACCAACTCATTGAAGCCGAAAAAATGGCGTCTTTAGGGCGTCTTGTCGCTGGAGTAGCCCACGAAATTAATACCCCCTTAGGAATTGCAATAACGGCATCATCTCATCTCGAGAATGCAACAGATAAATTTTCTCAAGAATTTGACAAGGAAAACATTTCTAAAAATTCTGTGCAGAGTTTTATAGCAGTCAATAAAAAAAGTACTGAATTGGTTTTATCTAATCTGCAAAGGGCTGCTGATTTAGTTCAAAGCTTTAAAGAAGTTGCCATTGATCAATCTGAAAATTCAAACAGAAAATTCAATATTAAAAGCTATCTTAACGAGATCCTTGCTAACTTAACGCCAAAGCTCAAAGAAACAAAACATAAAGTAGAGTTATTTTGTGATGATAATTTAGAGGTATACACCAATGCTGGTGCAATAGCGCAGATTATTACGCATCTATTTATGAATAGCTTTCAACATGGATTTGAAGGAGTTAACCAAGGATTGATATCAATTATTGTTAATCAAAATAAAGAAAATACGACTATACTCTTCTTAGATAGTGGCCGCGGTATAATACCCGAGAATATAGATAAAATATTTGAACCCTTTTATACCACGACAAGACGCTCTGGTGCTATTGGATTAGGATTGCATGTTACCTATAACTTAATGACTCAGTCGCTAAAAGGGTCGATTAGTTGCTCGAGTACTCTAAATAAGGGCACACAATTTGAATTGATTTTTCCAAGTAAACTAGCTGATTAATTACTTCCAACCTAGCTTTTCTTCAAAATCAACATCTAACTTTTTGGCAAAGTCTTTGGCGTGCATAGCGACCTCCTCAAGCAGTTTATCTTCTTTGTTAACAGGCACATATTTAGGCACTTTTACAGAAAAGCCAGTTTCATCTACTGCCATAAAGGTAATAAAACACCGGTTGGTGATAACAATAGAATCGGCTTTTGGATCGCCGGCTCTAACAACGACATAAATATGCATACTTGTTTTTCCTGTATGCACTATTTGAGCGGTAACCGTGACTAATTGACCAACAAGTATGGGCCGTATAAAACGGATTCCATTGGCTGATACTGTCACGGAGTATCGCTTACTCCATTTTGCCGCACATGCATATGAAGCCTGATCAATCCACTTCATCACCATACCTCCATGTACTTTCCCGCCAAAATTCACATCAGTAGGCTCAGCCAAAAAACGAAACTCAACAACATTATCACGCGACATTGCATTATCCATAATTAGTAGTAATGTAATTAATTATAGACAAAATCAAAGAGTTAACTGATGATTTTTTATAAAAATTAAAATTCATTATTTACTAAGCTAAAAGCGTTACAATAATAGCTATTAATATCATAAGCTTGCTCTGTCAAAAATGTTAAGGACACCGCCATTTCCCACCTAATTCTTCACTTTCTCGTACCTGGGATTATTGTCGGTTTATTCTTTAGAAGTAAATGGAAAAAAACCTATGCCCTGATGATATTGACAATGATAGTAGATATTGATCATTTAATAGCAAACCCTATCTATGACCCACTACGCTGTAGTATTGGATTTCACCCATTACACCAAAATATCGCCATTGTACTCTATTTGATTTTTTGTTTTATACCTAGACTCAGGTACATTGGCATTGGCCTGATTATCCATATGATGCTTGATTCAATTGACTGTTATGTCAATCAAGGGGTTTGGTATAACTAAGCCGAGTTGAGGGTAACGAATCAATTCACCGAGTGCTTTACGTAATCTGCTTTAACAATTTTAATTTTCGATACAAAAAAGGGAAGCACCGCTTCCCTTTATTAAGACTAATGTTCGTTAAGCTAGCCAACTAAAGCTAATAAAATCCCAGCAGCAACCGCAGAACCCAGTACACCAGCTACATTAGGCCCCATCGCATGCATCAACAAGAAATTATGAGGGTTAGCCTCTAAACCGACTTTATTTGCCACACGAGCCGCCATGGGCACAGCAGAAACACCTGCAGCACCAATCAGTGGGTTAATAGGAACTTTAGAAAACTTATTCATGGTTTTTGCCATTAGCACCCCTGAGGCAGTACCAATTGAAAAGGCAACAGCTCCAAGCGCTAAAATCCCCAAAGTTTCAATATTCAAAAAAGCTTCTGCACTGAGTTTTGAGCCAACACCTAAGCCTAAGAAAATGGTAGTGATGTTAATAAGCTCATTTTGTACTGTTGAACTTAGACGATCAACCACACCACATTCACGCATTAAGTTACCTAAACAGAACATACCAACCAGTGGTGTTGCTGCTGGTAAAAAGAAAATGGTCATTAACAACACAGCTAAAGGAAATACCACCTTTTCAACTTTAGTAACAGGTCGAAGCTGTGCCATTTCAATTTTTCGTTCATCTTCTGTTGTTAGCGCTCTCATTATTGGTGGTTGAATAATGGGTACTAGTGCCATATAAGAATATGCGGCAACAGCAATCGCGCCAAGTAATTCTGGGGCAAGTTTAGTCGCTAAAAATATTGCTGTCGGGCCATCTGCACCACCAATAATTGCAATAGCCGATGCATCCTTTAAAGTAAACTCGATACCCGGTACTGCATTTAATGCAATAGCACCAAATAACGTTGCAAAGATTCCCGTTTGAGCAGCGGCTCCTAAAAATAACGTTTTAGGATTAGCGATCAACGCACCAAAGTCGGTCATCGCACCAACGCCCATAAAGATAACCAATGGGAAAATACCGGTCTCAATGCCACCATGATATATGTAATATAAAAAACCGCCGGCTTCTGAGAAACCTGCACCGGGAATATTGGTCAATATCGCACCAAAACCCATTGGTAATAATAATAATGGTTCAAAGTTTCGTGCAATGGCAAGATAGAGCAATACGCACCCGACCACCATCATAATAACTTGACCGGACTCAAAGTTAGCTAAGCCCGTTGATAACCATAATTTAGTTAAAGAATCCATGATTCAACCCTACCCTAAACTTAATAAAGCTTGGCCAACGGTTACAGAATCACCTTCTTTGATATGCAATGATGTTATTTCGCCAGCATTTACCGCGCGAATTTCAGTTTCCATTTTCATCGCCTCCATAATAATAACCACTTCACCAGCTTCAACATGGTCACCTTCATTCACTAAGACTTTAAAAATATTACCCGCTAGCGGAGCATTAAGCGCTTCGGCTGCCGAAACAGAAGCCGATTGCTTCATAGCATCATCACCAACGGCATGAGTAATTTGGCTAACATCGCCACCAGGAGCAACAACTACATCAAAGACTTTACCGTCAACACTAACAGCATAATTCATTGGTTCAGTTAACTTTTGAATAGGTGCGATAGCTGCAGACGCTTGTTCAATTGTTGGTACAGGCTCAAAAGCGGACGGGTTATTACGATTTTCTAAAAACTTCAATCCTATTTGAGGGAAAAGAGCATAAGTTAATACATCGTCTATCACGTCATCAGCCAGTGAAATTTTCTTCTCTTTAGCTAATATTTCTAATTCAACTGTTAATTTATCTACCTCTGGAGCAATTAAGTCGGCAGGACGACAGGTGATAGCTTCTGCGCCATCTAAAACACGAGCTTGAAGCTCTGCATCAACTTTAGCCGCTGTTGCGCCGTATTCACCTTTAAGAATCCCTGCGGTTTCTTTAGTGATTGATTTGTAACGCTCACCTGTTAAGATATTTAAAACAGCTTGTGTACCGACAATTTGTGAAGTGGGTGTAACAAGTGGAATATATCCTAAGTCTTTTCTTACTTTGGGAATCTCCGTTAATACTTCGTCAAACTTATCAGAAGCACCCTGTTCTTTAAGCTGCATTTCCATATTAGTTAACATGCCACCCGGTACTTGTGCTAATAAAATTCGAGCATCAATGCCTTTTAGGCTGCCTTCAAACTTTGCATATTTTTTTCGCACGTCACGAAAATATGTTGCAACTTCAGCAAGTTTCATCAAATCTAAACCGGTATCACGTTCTGAGCCTTCAACCATTGCAACCACTGCTTCCGTTGGTGAATGGCCGTATGTCATGCTCATTGACGAAATAGCGGTATCAATTACGTCAATGTCAGCATCAACAGCTTTCATTTGTGTCGCCATACTTAACCCAGTAGTTGCATGGCAATGAAGCGCAATTGGTAGCGACACGGTTTCTTTTAATCGACCTATAAGTTCAGCTGCATCATAAGGTTTTAATAAACCAGACATGTCTTTAATGCATAAAGAATGGGCTCCCATATCCTCTAACTGCTTGGCCATTGTTAACCAGCCATCAAGTGTGTGAACAGGGCTTTCGGTGTAACTTAATGTTCCTTGAGCATGAGCACCAACTTTTACCGCCGCTTTAACAGCGGTTTGAAGATTACGCACATCATTCATGGCATCAAATATTCGAAAAACATCAATGCCATTAATATGAGCACGTTCGACAAATTTTTCAACCACATCGTCAGCATAGTGGCGATAGCCTAAAATATTTTGTCCACGAAACAACATTTGCTGCTTTGTCTTTGGCATCGCTTTTTTCAAAGCTCGCAGACGCTCCCAAGGATCTTCACCCAGATAACGAATACATGAATCAAATGTAGCTCCACCCCATGACTCAATAGACCAAAAACCAATATCATCTAACGCTGGTGCGATAGGTAACATATCTTCTAAACGTAGGCGTGTTGCTAATAAAGACTGATGACCATCTCTTAAGACAACTTCGGTAATACCTAAAGGCTTTGTCATGGTTGTATCCTATTTTTTGCTATTTGGTTGTTGAGAGTGCTGTTGACGGTATTGAGATACTGCCGATGTTATTGCTGCCACAACATTAGGTGAGATACCTTTTGCGGCGTAGCTTTTTTGTTTGGTCGGTCGCTGAGGTTTTGTTTGCACAACAGCATCTGGAAATTTAATTGCTAATTTAGCTAACACGGTATTAATAAAAATAACCAGTAAACCTAAAAAAGCAAACACACACACCATACCGGTAACTAATAATGTTCCAGCTTCAACGAATAATTGGTTTAAGTGTTCCATTTATTTATCTCATTAAAAATTTATATAATTAGAATAATCACTCCAATAACTAAAAAGCAAATAAATTTCACCTGTTTCAGATAAATAATTCCAAGTCAATACCCAAAAAGGCCTTATTCAGTCTTTTTATATAAAAATTCAGGCTAAACTAGTACTTTTTAATATTGTATACACAATTAAATTCGTGAATGTCGGGCATCAGGGGATGTTAAGTGCAAATATTATACTGTATACAAACAAGGGTGGTTAATGCATAATTTCTGCATATAAATTCATTTGCTGTATAAAAAACATTCGAAGGAGAGATAAGAGTTTAAGTTAAAATAGTGAGTGAGAAATAACAGGTCGAGTCTGACAACGACTCGACCAGCTGTAACAGAACAGCTATTTCGATTCAGTAGTTGGTTCTTCAGTAGTTGGCTCTTCAGTAACTAAGGATTCTATTTCAATACGGTCAACACGCTGCAAACCTCTAGGTAATTTATTTCCTCTTCGGCCTCGTTCTCCACGATAGTGCTCAATATCACTAGCTTTTAATGTCAGTTTACGTTTACCTGCATGCAGAGTTATATCATCTGAGACTTTTATTACTTCAAGTAAAGTGACGTACTCCTCTCTTGCTTTCACTCTTGCCGTTGGGATATTTATTATTTTATTTCCTTTACCTTTGCTTAGCACAGGTAAGTCTTTAATAGGAAAAACTAACATACGCCCTTCACTGGTAATGGCTAAACACAATTGCGATTCAAAATCAGTCACCGGTTGAGGTGTCATCACTTTAGAAGCTTGGGGTAAACTTAATAATGCTTTACCATTTTTATTCCGACTAACCATATCGGCAAAACTGCCAATAAAACCATAACCAGCATCACTCGTTAGCAGGTACTTACTTTCATCACTAGCCATTAAAACCTTGGTGAACAATTCACCTTGAGATAAATTAAATCGCCCCGACAACGGTTCACCTTGGCTTCTAGCGGTAGGTAGCGTATGAGCATCTGTGGTATAAGCTCGACCAGAGGTATCAATAAATACCACAGGTCTATTACTGCGACCTTTCGCGGAACACAAATATTGATCACCTGCCTTATAGCTCAAACTATTAGGATCAATATCATGTCCTTTCGCACAACGTGCCCAACCTTTATCAGAAATAACGACAGTGACTGGTTCACTCGGTACTAGATCTTTCTCAGATAATGCTTTAGCTTCTCCCCGCTCAACAATCTGAGAACGGCGATCATCGCCATATTTTTCGGCTGCTTCTAAAATTTCTTTTTTCATCAAAGTGTTCATACGCGCTTTAGAGCTCAACAATTTCTCAAGATACTCTCGTTCTATATTCAGTTCATCTTGCTCTGCTCTAATCTTTATTTCTTCAAGTTTAGCGAGTTGTCGTAGCTTAATTTCTAAAATGGACTCTGCTTGAATATTAGAAATATCAAAACGAGAAATTAACTCAACTTTAGGTTTATCGTAATTACGAATAATTTCGATAACTTCATCTATATTCAAATAGGCAATTAATAAGCCATCTAAAAGATGAAGTCGCGCTAAAACCTTGTCTAAACGGTATTGTAAACGGCGCCTGACCGTTTCACGGCGATACTCTAACCACTCAACTAGTATGCCTTTTAAATCTTTAACTGCTGGACGGTTATTCAGTCCAATCATATTTAAATTAACACGATAACTTTTTTCTAAATCAGTTGTCGCAAACAAATGTTGCATTAATTGCTCAATATCAACTCTATTTGACCTAGGTACTACCACTAAGCGAGTTGGGTTTTCATGATCCGATTCATCACGTAAATCAACAACCATCGGCAATTTTTTCGCCTGCATTTGGTTAGCTATTTGCTCTAAAATTTTACCACCAGCGGCTTGATGAGGCAGCGATGTAATAACAATTTCGCCATGGTCAACATCATAAACAGCACGCATTTTTATACTGCCTCTGCCTGTTTGATAAATTTTCTCTATTTCAGTTTTAGGGGTAATTATTTCAGCATCAGTTGGGTAATCAGGCCCCTTAACAAACTCTAGTAAATCAATGAGCTCTGCTTTAGGATGCTCAATTAAATGAACACAGGCCTGAGCGACTTCCCTGACATTATGAGGGGGAATATCTGTAGCCATACCAACAGCGATCCCCGTTATACCGTTGAGCAAAATATGTGGCAAGCGAGCAGGTAGGGTTTTAGGCTCTTTCATCGTGCCATCAAAATTAGGGTTCCAATCAACTGTGCCTTGGCCTAATTCTGATAATAATACTTCACTAAAACGCGATAGCCTTGACTCGGTATATCGCATTGCAGCAAATGATTTAGGATCATCGGGTGCGCCCCAGTTACCTTGACCATCAACTAAAGGGTAACGGTATGAAAAGGGCTGGGCCATTAATACCATGGCCTCGTAACATGCAGAATCACCGTGAGGATGAAATTTACCAAGTACATCACCAACCGTTCGGGCTGATTTTTTATACTTAGCTCCAGCTGACAATCCTAATTCTGACATGGCATAAACTATTCGTCGCTGAACAGGCTTTAAGCCATCACCAATATGAGGCAATGCCCTATCCATGATGACATACATAGAATAATTTAAGTAAGCTTCTTCGGTGAATTGTCTTAGAGGTTTCTGTTCGATCCCATCAAGGCTATATTCGAGCGCATCAGACATGAAATTATTTTCCTAATGAAGTAACAAGGTTGATAGTATTTTATTATTATCGTCACGATAAAGTGCAGAGTATTAGCACTTCCCTAAGCTTATACGATTATTGGCAGGGAAAAAATAGCTCGGTGGTTTTATCGTGAAAATAAAAGGAAATAGGTATTTAAAAATTAATAAACTGAACGTTTCACACGGCTAAGAGTAGTAATATTCATTGTCTCATTATAAATTGCCACCTGATCTCTTCCATGTGATTTAGCGTAATACATCGCCGAATCTGCGTCATGTAATAATGCCTCGAAATTGGTCACTTCGTCATTTAACGCTGAAATTCCAATACTCAGCGACAGGAATTTAGTAATACCTAATGAAGTGAAATCAAATACTGATAATTTCTCTCTTAGCCTTTCAGCAACAGCTTTGACCTCATCAAGGGTAGCATCTGGTAATAGAGCAACAAATTCTTCACCGCCTAAGCGAGCAAATATATCTCTGCTACGCATGACTTCATTGCCAATCACCGCTAATTGCTTTAAGACTTTATCACCAACATCATGGCCGTGCTGGTCGTTAATAAGTTTAAAGTAATCAACATCTACTACCACAATGCTGAGTAATATCTTTTCTTTATGAGCGTAGTGAACGAGCTTTTCTCCCTGCTCGAATAAAGATCGTCTATTGGGTAATTGAGTTAAGTCATCAGTTTTTGCGAGTTTCACTAGCTGCTTTCTAATAACTAACTGTCGAATAAACAACAAAAGAAAAACAATCATTATAGCAACAATTAATAATGTATTGATTTGCTGTGAATTATTTCTACTCTCAAGTTCTTTAAGTTCAAGCCGCTTTAATTTACTTTGGCTGAGCAGCAACTCATTACGCTGCTGTTTCTGCTGCGTTTCATATTTTTCATTTAATAACTCAACTTTTTTGTCATGTTCATCCCAGGTAAAATTTTGCAACCTACCGTGATAATTTTTTTTTGCCAAATAAGCTTTGTCGAACTGTTTAAGTTCAAGGTAACTGTTAGCTAAAATCAACTGAGACTGTGAGAAAAGTGGCGTATTTAATTGTTTTTTAGAAATTTTATCATCAAGAGTATGTGCTTGTTCAAGAAGCTCAATGGCATTATCAAAATCACCCTCTTTTTCAAAAGCGATAGCCCGTAAAACTAATACTATATATTGCTCTGCTGCGTTAAGTTGCTCACTAGAAAGCTGTAAATTTTCAAGTTGCTCTGTGATCATTTTAGCGCTATTGTTTTTAAATTGTAATAAGTCGATTAACCTTTGGTCAACCACTAAATCTTCAGAAAGCTCTATAAAGGCGATTGAGTCTTCTGCAATACTAAAAGTTGTAAAATTAATAGTCATTAAGGCAATAGAAAACACTAATATCATTTTCATTAACTACAAACCTTGTTTCTACCTAGATTTTTTGCTTGATACAGCATTATATCCGCCTCTTTTAATAAGACTTCTATACTAGTAATTAACGATAGCCCGCTCGATTCATCAAAAATACTGACGCCGATACTGACCGATACAGTATCTATTACTTCGAAGGGCCATTTATGATGATATATGGCTAATCTTAATCTTTCAGCAACTTCACGCCCTTGTTTCAAAGGAGTAAAAGGTAAAATAGCAACAAACTCTTCGCCACCAAAACGGCCAAAAACATCGGCCTTTCTCATTGTTTTATTCGAAACTTCAGAGATTTCTTTTAAAACCTTATCACCAAGGCTGTGGCCAAAGCTATCATTAATGGTTTTGAAATGGTCAACATCAATCATAAGTACACACAATGGCGTTTTGTTTAGCTGTGCCCCCTTAAATAACTCTTGGGCTAATTGCAGAATATGACGACGATTTAACATTCCTGTTAAGCTATCTGTTCTACTTGCTTTGAGTAATGATTTTTGACCATAAATGAGTTTGAGCACTAGCCAAGCAAAAATTAGAGCAAATAAAGCACTGATAATTAAATACTGCCGTTGTTTAACGGAGGCTCTGTCTACTTCCGCTAACTCAAGATTTTGTAATGCTTTATTTTTAACTAATAACTCTTTTTGTAAATCAGCTTGC
Organism: Colwellia sp.; assembly: GCA_022969175.1. GTDB lineage: Bacteria > Pseudomonadota > Gammaproteobacteria > Enterobacterales > Alteromonadaceae > JALJPB01. The sequence goes on from JALJPB010000056.1 coordinate 15,291, forward strand.
TTGCTTTCATATTGCAATCGTAAATCATCAACCGCCAATAAATTCTCTTTTTGGCGGACAGCTTTAACTTGTTCAATAACTTCAGACATCAGCTGGTAAGCTTCTTGGTATCTTCCTAAAAAGTTAAATATTTCAGCTTTTAAATACAAAGTATTAATATAAAACCATCTATCTTGTGGCTGAATTGGCCGCACAAATAACAAGTCAGCTAGATAAAATACATCGAGTGATTCTTCGTAGCGCTTCAGCTCTTTTAATACTTCGGTTTTCTCAAATAAAAAATATAACATTGCGTTATGGTGCTCAGTACCTTCTACGTACTGACCTGCCAATAAGATATATTGATAAGCACCTTCAGGATCACTCTCATTTTGTTTTAACAACGCCCAAGACAGGCCAGAATAAACGCTATACATCAGTGACTGACTGTTAATTTCACTTGCACCATCGATAACTTCCTTAAACAGGCTGATAGCGTCTTCATATTGCTCTTTTCTTGATAAACTCAGAGCAAGATTATTTAGCGTGTAATAAGCATAAAATATTTTTCCAGCATTTAAATAATGTTGATAACCTTGCCGATAATAAACCCGTGACTTTTTTCCTTGTCCCAAGTAGGTATATAAAATTCCTAATTCACTATTTATCATGCCCTTTAAATTTTCATCATCTGTTTGACTAGCCAGATTATAGGCCTGATTTAATACTCGAATTGAGTTTTCCCAGCGTTCACTTTGATAATAAATAGCCCCTAAATTAATTAGCCCTTCTGTTATGTGAATAGGTTTATCAAGTGATTTAGCAAGCTCTAAACCATTTTCATAGTTAAGCTCGGCGGCTTCAATATCACCTAAACTTTCTAGGGAAAAACCTTTTAAATAGAGGAGTTCGGCAATAACAATACTAGGGCTTGTTAGCTCTTTTGCTAAAGCTAAACCTTTGTCAGATATAATTTTACTTTTATAAAAAAGATCTTGTTCAGAATAAATCTCAGCTAATATCTTATAATATTGAATTCGTTGTACGACTTTTAAGTGATTCAAATTAAGCTGATATGAATTTAATAAATTTAGTGCTGCAGAAGGATTTTTATTTTTAGCAGTTTCTACCGACATTATAATTTGTTCAAAGGGAATAGGTAAGGTTTGAAAGGCCATTACTTTACATGTTATTAACAAATACAGACAGATTAAGCAGGTTTTAACCATTAAAGCAAAATTTGGAGTGTGCTTTAACAAATACATATCCCACTGCCATTACAATTATAAATTCAGTATAAAACGTTTTTTATGCAATTTAAAGCTTAAAAAACAAACTAAAGTACAAAGAAATCTTAAATACTCCCTACAGTGCCTTTACCAAACTGTTAAGTAACTTTACGAATAAATAAAACAGATAGACCTGCTAGCAATGCTGAAATAAGCAGACAAAAACCAAAGCCGTAAAGTTGGTAAACCCAACCGGACAACACTGTACCTAATAATCGTCCCAATGCATTTGCCATATAATAAAATCCGACATCAAGGGATACACCATCTTCTTGAGCACAAGCAATAATGAGGTAACTATGTAAAGAGGAGTTAATAGCAAAAACAAATCCAAAGCTTAATAAACCAACAACAATAACAATCTGCTCGTTAATCGTGGTATTTAATGAGATAGAAATAAGTAAGCAGAGAAAAGATAATAATGATCCCCAAATAATTACTGAATTAACACGTGATTTGACAGCGGCTTGTTGGTTATTGTCAGTTATGGAGCTGTCTTTGGAAAATAAACTGGATATTTTAGGTGCATTTGCTTGTACCACACCATAAAGAATGACCCATGTCGCCATGAAAAGGCCAATAGTATGAAAACTCCAGGCAAGCTCACTTGATAAGTAGACAGGTAGCGCAACAACAAACCAAACATCTCTTGCTGCGAATAAAGTTAAACGCGCTGCAGATAAATAGTTTAAAGAAGAATTTTTAGAAAATATAGCTCTAAATTTGATTTTGTTCTTTGCTTTACCAATATCTTTATTTAGTAAAAGATAACTTAGCAATGCAACAACAGCTAAACACAATGCCATAATACCTAGTGACATCCTAAAGCCTATCACTGACAATAAAAAAGCGCCTAGGAAAAAACCAACACCTTTTAACGCATTTTTTGAACCGGTTAATAAGGCGACCCAATAGAACAGTCGCCCTTGTTGATCATGTGGAACGAGTGACTTAATGCTACTTTTAGCACTCATTTTATTTAAGTCTTTAGCAATACCTGATAGCGCCTGAGCAAGCATAACCCAGACAATGGTGAGATACTCAAAAGGAAGAGTTAACATTAATAACGCAATAACTTGCAAAGACAAGCCAATATTCATGGTTTTATTTAAACCAATCTTTGCTCCTAACCAACCACCAACAAGATTAGTAATCACGCCAAATATTTCATAAAAAACAAATAGCGAAGCTAGTTCTAGTGGGCTATACCCTAATTGATGAAAGTGCAATAGTACCAACATGCGCAAAGCACCGTCAGTTAAGGTAAAAGCCCAATAACTGGCAGTTACCACTAGGTATTGTTTTATCGCTTGAGGAAGTTTGCCGATTCTATTGGAGAAACTCATCTTCGAATCACTTGCCAACCATCAAAATCAATTCAGCCGTACGATTAACATATCCCCACTCATTGTCGTACCACAGATACATTTTAAGTTGAGTATCATTAACCACCATAGTTGATAAAGCATCAACGATGCATGAACGAGGATCAGTTTTATAATCAACAGAAACTAATGGCTTTTCTTCATAACCTAAAATTCCCTTTAACTCCCCCTGAGCGGCTGCTTTCATCAGTTGATTAATTTGCTCAACCGTTGTTGATTTATTAAGTTCAAAAACACAGTCGGTGATTGATGCATTAGCCAAGGGGACTCGAACAGCATGGCCATTAAGCTTACCTTTTAATTCAGGGAAAATATGGGTAATAGCGGTTGCAGACCCAGTAGTTGTTGGAATTAAACTTTGACCACAAGCACGTGCTCGGCGTAAGTCTTGATGAGGGGCGTCTAAAATAGTCTGGGTATTGGTAATATCGTGTATCGTAGTGATACTACCATGCTTTATGCCAATACTGTCTTGCAATACTTTTACCACTGGCGCCAGACAATTAGTTGTACAAGAAGCTGCTGTGACAATTTTATGCCTATCACTATCAAATAACTGATGATTGACCCCCATAACAATATTTAAAACCCCCTCTTCTTTTACTGGGGCCGTAACTACAACTCGTTTAACCCCTTGCTCGAGATAGGCTTGTAGTTTTGCTTTGGTTTTCATTACACCTGAAGCTTCTACCACTAAATCACAAGCTGACCAATCGGTCTCGTTGATATTTTTATTACCTGTTACCTTTATATTTTTAAATCCGTCGAGATGAGTTACCTTCATAGTATTTTTAACGGCCTGAGCTTCAAACTGCCAGCGTCCATGAATAGAATCAAAATTCATCAGGTGTGCTAAGGTTTCTGCATCACCTGCTGGGTCATTAATTTGAACAAACTCAACTTCAGGATATAGCCATGCTGCTCGCATGACTAAACGTCCCATGCGGCCAAAGCCATTTATTCCTACTTTAATTGTCATAAAAGTGTCTTATATTTTTGTATCTAAAAAAAGAAAACGTTAATTGATATAGATATCAATTAACGTTTTAATAAAATTTCTGTGTAGGTAAGTTGATTAAATTAATCAACAACCGCCATATCACCGTAACTTTGCAACCAAGTTTTCCGATCCCCGGCTCGCTTTTTCGATAACAACATGTCCATCATCTCCATCATTTCGGCATGATCATCAATAGTCAGTTGTACCAATCGTCGGGTATTTGGATCCATAGTTGTTTCACGTAGCTGAAGAGGGTTCATTTCACCCAAGCCTTTAAATCGTTGAACATTAACTTTACCGCGTTTTTTCTCCGCTTCAATGCGATCTAAAATGCCTTCTTTTTCTGCTTCATCAAGGGCATAAAAAACTTCTTTAGCCACATCAATTCGGTACAAAGGAGGCATTGCCACATACACATGTCCTTCCCTGACTAAAGGCAGGAAGTGCTGAGTAAATAGTGCACAAAGTAAAGTCGCAATATGAAGACCATCCGAGTCAGCATCGGCAAGAATACAAATTTTACCATAACGTAACTCTGACAAGTCTTCACTATCAGGGTCTATGCCTAAAGCGACCGATATATCATGAACTTCTTGAGAAGCTAATATTTGTCCTGAGTCAACTTCCCAAGTATTTAAAATTTTCCCACGCAGTGGCATAATTGCTTGAAATTCACGATCTCTAGCTTGTTTAGCACTGCCACCAGCGGAGTCTCCCTCCACTAAGAACAGTTCAGTTCGACTAAGATCTTGGCTACCACAATCTGTTAATTTACCGGGTAATGGAGGGCCTTGAGTGATTTTTTTTCGAATGATCTTTTTACTGGCACGCAACCTACGTTGGGCGTTTGAAATACAAAAATCAGCTAACGACTCTGCTATTTCAGTATGTTCATTAAGCCATAAACTGAATGCATCTTTCACCACGCCAGTCACAAATGCTGCACATTGCCTTGATGACAACCTCTCTTTAGTTTGTCCTGCAAATTGAGGGTCTTGCATTTTCACCGATAAAATATAGCTGCATTTATCCCAAATATCATCTGGGGTAAGTTTTACACCTCTTGGGATAAGGTTTCTAAACTCACAAAATTCTCTCATCGATTCTAATAAACCTTGGCGAAAGCCATTGACGTGTGTACCGCCCTGTATCGTTGGAATTAAGTTAACATAACTCTCACCTATCCCTTCCCCACCTTCAGACAACCAAGTGACAGCCCATTCAGCAGTTTCTTGTTGTGAAGTAAAAGTACCAACAAATGGCTCTTCGGGTAGATTTACAAAACCTTTTACTGACTCTTTCAAATAATCGGTTAACCCTGCTTCGTAACACCAGTGATATTTTTTATCTTCAATTTTGTCATGAAACTTTATTGTTAAACCTGGGCATAGAACGGCTTTTGCTTTTAATAGGTGTGTTAATTTTAGCGTTGAAAACTTTGCTGAGTCAAAATACTTGGCATCAGGCCAAAACTTTACTCTTGTTCCTGTATTTCTTCTGCCTACGGTTCCTGTCTCATGTAACTCTTCAGCTTTGTATCCGTTTTCAAAGGCAATTTCAAAAACTTTGCTGTCACGTCGAATGGTGACATCAACTCGTGTTGATAAAGCATTGACGACAGAAATACCAACACCATGTAAACCACCTGAAAATTGGTAGTTTTTATTGGAAAATTTGCCACCTGCATGTAATTTACAAAAAATCAATTCAACCCCAGAAACACCTTCTTCGGGATGAATATCGACAGGCATGCCACGACCATCATCTATAATTTCTAAGGATTGATCTTTATCCAAAACAACGGTGATATTTTGAGCATGACCAGCAAGCGCTTCATCAACAGAGTTATCGATAACTTCTTGCCCAAGATGATTTGGCCTAGACGTATCGGTATACATTCCTGGTCGATGGCGTACAGGGTCTAATCCACTTAGGACTTCAATTGATCCAGCATTATATTCTTCGGTCATGAGAAACTTCTGATAATTGTTTTAATTGTTATAGTTAAATTTTAACTCTAGTTTATGCTAAGTTAAACTAAGTTCGGCTCAGTCAAATGAAAAAATTTAACAATGTTAGGTAACATCTTTTCATAATCAACAAAGCTATGATCACCACCTTGTTGTTCAATAATTTGAGCATTTTGATAAAATTTTACTGCCTGACGATAATCTAACACTTCGTCACCCGTTTGTACCATCAGCAAGTAATTATTTTTTTCTAATTTAGCTTGCTCAAGTTTTTTTAGCTCATCAATAAAATCAACTGTCACTTGATACACTTCATTAGTATAAGGATTTACTTGTTCGCCAAGGTAGTCAGACAATAATTGATAGGGTTTAACGGCCGGATTAATTAATACCGACGGTCGTTGGTATTTTTCAGAAAAATAAGTTGAAAAATACCCCCCCAGAGATGAACCAATAAAATACCACTGGGCATTATCAGCACACACAGAGTAATGATTAATTAATTGTTCAAGTTGCAATATTGCATCTTTAGGGTTACTGGCAATTTGCGGACAATGAAAACGTACATAAGGGAAGTTTTCCGAAAAGTACTGGCAAGTCACTTTTGCTTTCATTGACTCTGGAGATGAATTAAATCCATGTAAATAAAGTATATGTATCGACACATTGTTTAAATCGTTTTTTGGCATTAGCTGTTATTATTTTGTTGGAGTGCTTGGTTAAGTTATTATGCAAATTTTACAATGATAAATGATCAACGGGATAATGTAAGCTTGTTTTCAATTCCCCATGATCGTACAAGGTAAATAATCGATAACCTGGCCCCTGTTCTAACGCTTTAACAGTGCTAGCAAGCGGATCAAATTGAATAGATGTTGCAGGGCAAGTGTAAACATCAATACTGCGATTTGTGCAAGCTGACGTCATAGTTGCTCCTCGATGAACATGCCCACAGGCAATGCCCACTATTGAAGAATAGTTATCGAGAGTTTGCCAAAATTCATCACGATTATTCAAACCATGTTTATCGATAAAATAGCCAACATCCACCGGGTGATGATGCATAAAGAGTATTTGATGTTTTTTAGCATTAATACGCTGATGAAGTTGCTCTAATTCAATATCATCAATTTGACCTGCAGGTCCTTCAATAACTTTGCTTTTGCTTTCAACTAAAAGCGCCTGCCAGTGATCATTTTCAATGACTCGTAACGGACAATAAGGATCTCCGACTAAATATTTAGTCAATAATTCGGGTTCGTCGTGATTACCACTAAGAAAACACACCGGAATCGAAATTTGGCAATAGGCAATGGCTTGTACAAATAATTGGTATGACTTGACACTGTGATCTTGAGTTAAATCTCCTGTAAAAACAATAGTAGTAATACTACTATTTTTTTTGATATCAGATAAAACCACAATCAAATTTTGATAAACATTAGCACCATAATGTAATGATGATGGCTCAGCAAATAAATGACAGTCACTAATTTGAGCAATAACAAGCGGGTTATTCAAAGAGACCTCTGGAGAACATTTTTAACGATACATTTAAAGTACTAACCTAGCACAATACTAGTTTGCCCTAATCTTAAACAAAGGTGTAACCATTCATTTAAAAATAAATTAATTTGCTGTTTTTCATCAGGGTGATGCATATCTGCATTTGGGTAATCGTACCTAGGTTTAACTTGCCGAATATTTTGGCTACTAATAACCTCAGCATTACGAGCGTCATGGTATAGGCGAATCACCATAGTAGGTCTGAATAACTCCGCTAAATTTGAGTTTCCATCATTTGCTTGATTCTCACCTATCGTTTTAAAAAACACATTAGCGTCTTGAGATATGCTAACAAGTGACGTATACCTAGTGACTTCTTTTACCGTTACCGTATATGACAAAAAATCAGAAATAAAAAAACAACGCTGCTCACCCACATGTTCTTTATTAGCTAATATTTTTAGCATTAACATGTAGTTGGTGTCACACAAATTCATCAACGAAGATAAACTCGGTTGATATTTCCGAGCGGTGTAGCCCACTTTATTAACTCCTATTTACACTATTGTCTTGCAACGATTTATAATTCAATGCCAACCATTGTAACCCAATAATAGTTGACGCGTTGTTAATTTTCCCTTGCTTTAAAAGACGTAATGCCAACTCTTTAGACATAACGTGCATTAAAATATCTTCACCCTCTTCTACTAAGCCATGAATAGACTTTTTATTACTTAGGGTGCTGCTATCAATACAAACAGCGTAGAGGTGAATTTTTTCACTCATTCCTCCGGGGCTAGAAAAATATGTCATTATTTTAATTAAACTCTCAGGATTTATTGCTAGATCAGCTTCCTCTTTGGCTTCTCGAACGGCAACTTCTTCTGGTGTTTCTTGTCCATCAAACATACCAGCCACAAACTCTAATAACCAAGGGGACTCTCCAGAGCGAATCACACCGGGCCTAAACTGTTCAAGTAAAACAACTTGGTCTAATAACGGATCATAAGGCATTAAAACAACGGCATCACCTCGCTCAAAAACTTCACGGGAGATTATCTCACTGTTCCCACCATTAAACAGTTTGTGGCTTAATTGATAACAGTTAACGTTAAAAAAACCATTAAATACGGCTTTAACCTCATGAATTTTCATATCGTTTGCTGAATAAGTACTATGGTATTCATTGTTATTATGGCTATTGTCTTTATATTCATTGACAAGAGTTTTATTTTTCATCGCAGTCCAAAAGAATTAATGTATTGAAAAGATTTCAAAATAATATTTTGTTACACTAGTATACACTGCTAAACACTTATTTTATTTGGTTAAAATGAAAACCACTGTAGGATAGTGCTCAAAACGTGCCCAAATACCCGAAAGTGAGTATTAATTACTGGGCAACAATATAAAAATGTAGATAAAGGGATTACCCGCACATGAAAAAAACAATGATTGCTCTCATTATTGGTTTAACGAGCGCTACCACTAGCATTAATTTATATGCCGATGACTTAATGACGGTTTATCAACAAGCGATGACCAATGATCCTGTGGTTTTAAAAGCAACTGCGCAATTTAATATAGCTCGAGAAGACATTAATAGTGTTCGCGGTATATTACTACCACAAATATATGCTTATGGTGGTTATAGTACTGGCGAATCAGAAAGAGCTATTTTAGGGGTTGCTAATAGCAGTAGTGCTGACACTACTAACTATGGCGTTAGATTAAACATGGAATTGTATCATCACAGTTCATGGTTAAATTTGGCTAATTCCAAAAAAGCAGCACATCGCAGCGATATTATATTACAAGCCGCTAAGCAAGATTTGATCACTCGTGTATCTCAAGCCTACTTTAATTTATTAAGTGCTAGAGACGATTTAGAATTTGCTACTGCAGAAAAAGTTGCCATTGAACGTCAATTAGAACAAACCAAACAACGTTATTCTGTTGGGCTAACAGCAATTACCGATGTACATGAAGCACAAGCGCAATACGACAGTGCGGTATCCTCTGAGATTATTGCTGAAAACAGCATTTATACAGCAGAAGAAGCCTTACGAGTTATCACTAATGTATATCCTCGTGATCTTAACATATTAGATACCAATTTATTTAGTACATCTCGACCAACACCAGACAGCGCCAACGACTGGCAAAAAATTGCAGAATCAAAAAGCTTAGATTTGATTGCACAAAAAATCGCTGTTGATATTGCAAAAGAAAACATTAACATTTCTCGTTCTGGTCACTATCCAACTATTGACATGGAAGGCAGTTACGGTAGCTCAAATACTGACGGAGAAAATGACATTTACAATAGCCAATATCTAAACAGTTATTCTGTTGGTGTATCTATCAATGTGCCAATTTATTCGGGTGGCAGAGTTAGTAGTGCAGTGAATAAATCACAGCAAAGTTATGTTTCAGCCAGCCAAGATTTATCACTTACCCATCGCGGCGTGGTGCGTGATACTCGAAATGCCTATAACACAGTTATTGCTGCTGTTGCCGCAACAAGAGCCTTTGAACAGTCAGTTTTAAGTGCATCTAAAGCTTTAGAAGCAACAGAAGCCGGTTTTGAAGTCGGGACTCGTACGATTGTTGATGTACTCGATAGCACACGTAATTTGTATAACGCTAAACGTAACCTTTCGAAAACACGTTATACTTATATTCAAAACGTATTAACACTTAAACGTTCTGCAGGCACAATAACAGAACAAGATCTTGCTGATATCAATAAAGGCTTAATGGTTGCTAAAAAATAGCACTCTTGAGTTAGAAAAAAACCGCTGTGCCCATAAGCTCAGCGGTTTTTTTATGTGTTTTGTTTGAACTATGTTGAACTATGGTTGATAATTTTGTAATTAATATTACTGTAGGCTATTAAAAAATAAGCACAACTCTTTGGCTTCACGTTCAACCGTAAAGTTATCCTCGATATTTTTTCGCCCGTTTATTCCCATTTGCACTAAGCGCTCTGAATCAACTAGCAAATGCTCTAGTCTGTCAGTAACCGCTTGTAAATCATTCACTGGCACAACATAACCATCAACTTCATTTCGAATAACTTCAGGCCATGCTCCGGCATCCGTTGTTAATACCGCAGCACCACTACTCATCGCTTCTAATGCCGTTAGGCCGAAACCTTCATTCTCACTTAATGCAGCAACCAATGATAAAGAACTAAATATGTTGGGGATATCTTTGAAATTTTGCTCACCAGTAAAAACAATACGGTCTGTTAAACCAGCTTTAGCAATTTTTTCGCTTAAATCTGCGACAAATCCTTTGTGACTGGAGGTGACTAAACCGACAATAATGGCGGTATAATAGGGGTTGTTTTTAAAAACCTCAATGCATGCATCAACAAAAAGATGAACACCTTTTTGCTTTCTCACCCGACCTAATATAGCAATACCATATTTGTTAACGTTTAGGGGCTTTCCTGGAAACTCAATAGCTTGCCACGTTTGCAATTTGTCTTTAGCTGGTGAAAAGGTATCAATATTTATACCGTGGTAAATGATAGTACTAGGTGGTATTTCCAAATAAGTTGCTGAAGTTTTGCACATGGCAATAACCGCATCCATTCGTCGGGTTAGCCACAAGGTAAATTTTGAGCGTTTTCGTTGGGCAGCAGAACTAAAAACAACTTTGAATTTAGCACCAAACAGATATTTTAATAATAAAGCTTGAATCATTTCATCAACGCGACGAGCATGAAATATCCGAATTCTACCATTTGATAATGGCTGACGAGCTATTTTTATCGCTTGCCAAAAACTAATATATAAAGAAGAGTCAGATAAGTGATGTTTATTACCCAATACCTTCAATTTCATCAGTTTTTCTTGGTAAGGTAATACTTGCAACATGGTAGAGGTAACACCTGAAAAGTTCGAATTTGAATTACCAACAATTAATTCAACTTCATTATGCTTTAGCTCCAAGCTAACAGGTTTTTCCATTAAATACGTCTCAGTCTTTGCCAATTTCCGCAAAAATAATGCCATAATAAAGAAAGTCGATTAAATCTAGGGGCAACTACTTTCATCATTGGCTACAATCCAGATATAATAAGCGATAACGTTCCAGATAAATAGCCATAAGCGAATATAAATAGTGAGTAGAAATTCAATTTTACAACCGGACTTTAAACTTTCCTTTCTGCTGCCTAAATATTGGCTTACCTGGTTTGCTGTAGTAATTTTATATTCCATTTCATGGCTACCTTATAAATTACAATTATCTTTAGGAAGAATTATTGGCCGTGTATTATTTAAAATTAGCTCAAGTAGGAAAAAAATAGCTTTAACGAACTTGCAGCTTTGTTTTCCTGATTTGCCCGCAAGTGAACATCTGCGCATTTTAAAAACGAACTTTGAAAATACCGGTATCGCTTTATTAGAAACCGGTATGGGATGGTGGTGGCCAAACTGGCGTGTTGACCGTAAAGTTAAAGTTGTCGGCTTAGAGCATATTCAAAAAGCACAGGCCGAAGGCAATGGGGTTTTATTGCTTGCCATGCATTATTTGAGTGTAGAAATAAATTGTCGAGGAGTAGGTCACGCAAACCCTATGGTGGTTTTTTACCGTCCACACAACAATCCATTAATGGAATTCTTTCAATTTAGAGGTCGTGGCCGAGCAAATAAATACATGTTAGGTAAACGTGATGTAAGAGGGTTAATGAAAGCCTTAAGAAATCGAGAAGCCTGCATTTATTTACCTGATCAAGATTATGGCCGTAATAAAAGTCTGTTTGTACCATTTTTTGGCGTCAAAGACGCAGCAACTACAACTGGTACATTAATTTTTGCTCGTCAAAAAAACACTAAAACCATGATGTTAATCCCGACTCGAAATGATGACGGTAGTGGTTATACCATCGAAATAAAACCGCCATTGGAAAATTTCCCTACGGATAACGATGAAGAAGATCTTATTCGTATCAACCAAGAATTAGAAAAAGCCATATCGTTTAAGCCAGAACAGTACATGTGGTTACATCGCAGATTTAAAACTAGACCAAATGAAAATGACCCATCACTGTACAAATAAAGATAAATGAGTGAGTTAATCGATTTATTAACATAACTGGTATAAAGTATAAATTAAGTCACTCATTCAACAGTAAGAATTAGCTCATGAGTTTTTGGTTACGCAATATCGTATTAGCTAGCATTTTGATAGTTTTAGCTTATTTGTTATTTGATAATCAAGAAGCATTATTCTCAATGGCTGAGCAAGGCGCTGAAGAAGGTAGTGCATTACTCGCTAGTGATAAGTCTTCTGTACAAACTTCTGAAAAAAAACCAATAGAAAAAGCCAGCATTAAAAAATCAGGTAACGCTGCTGCTGATGGTTTATCTCGCTTTTATGCCAGCATCAATCCAGACATGAATTCGAAGGGTCCTAAAATCAGAAACAATATTGTTTTCTTACCTGATCCCTCAGGTAACCTGATCAAGATTCTAGAAGCCAGAAAAATGATCACCCGCCCCTATAGAAAAAGCTGGCAAGGAAATACTGAGTCAAGACCTTTTAGAAAAGGGCATACGATACTGCAAAAATTAACGGAATATGCCAATCAAGAAGGACTAGAAATTATTTGGTGGCTAAATCGTGACTTTGTTATCAAAGATCCCTTTAGAATTGAGGAAAACATTCTCGATACTTCTTTTCAGCTAGGTCGCTCGGTAGCAGGACATTTTGAAAATGGCATTGCGGTTTTTTTCTGTTATCGTCACAGAGCCTTAGTTTTTATTGACGAACCAATAGATTACTTAACTGATGAATGTAGTATATTACAATCAAAAAGTGGTTATTAGCACGGATATCCCTAATCAACTTTTTTTAAAAATTCTTGCCAAATATCCATCACATCTTCAGTAAGTTGTTGAAATAGTTTTCCATTCAATAATAATTGCTCGTTTTGTAATGCCGCTCTATGCCCTTGATCCCGAAGTTGACAATATGCGTGAGTTAATACCTGCTGTTGAGATAAAGTTAAAACACCAGCAGCAGCTAGTTGTGAAAATATCCTAACGTTATCTGAATACTTTGCCACTGCTATAAATTGATG